>NZ_JBBAXC010000030.1 GCF_037120725.1 Bacillus spongiae | reverse complement strand
AAATCCCATTGGTCCTTCTAGATATTCTTTAACAATGGTTAATTTTAAATCGTCACTATATTTTGCCATACAAAAACACCCCAAAAATTAGTTTTTAACTCTAACTTTTGGGGTGCAGAACCTTTAAGCGTCTCTTTCTTAGAAATTACTAAACTAACAAGCTTAGCTAAACAGTTTCTCCATAATATCTTCAACATCGATGAGCATTTGTTTTCTCGTTGCATCGTCAACAGAAGGAACGGCACCAAAGAACTTATGTTCCAGTGTTTCAATACCGACAAAATCGAAGATACCAGTATCACTCGTTTGCTTCATTGCTCCAATCATACCTACTTCCTCATAATAACCTTCTGGATGACCAATAGTATTAAACACTACTGCTTTTTTACCAGCAAGTAGTTTCTCATAACCTCCTTGCTCATTTACAGCATAAGCAAATCCATAAGCGAATACTCGATCAATATAGCCCTTTAAGATGGCAGGTAGCCCTGTCCACCAAATTGGGTAAACAAATGTAATCACATCTGCCCATTTTACATGGTCTTGCTCAACTTTAATATCATCTGGAGTATTCCCAGCTTGAAATGCTGCAAAGTCTTGACCACTTAAGACCGGTTCAAAATTTAATGCATATAAATCTCTAACAACTACTTCATTTCCTTGTCCTTCTAATTTATTTACAACTGTTTCAAGAATAGCGTGATTAAAGCTTTGTGGGTTTGGATGAGCATAAATGACTAAGTGTTTCAAGAAAATCTCTCCTTTTTATATTATCTATTATTAAACGTTGTTGATTACAAAAAAATAGTATAATATATATGCTTATGAAACAAGTATGCACTTTTAAGATATATACTAACAAATAAGTTAGTATATAAGATGACGGAATGCTTGGAGGAGAAATGATGGGAGACTATAGAATTAATGACAAAGCTTTTAATTGTCCTGTAGACCTGACGTTACATACCATTATGGGAAAGTGGAAGGCGTTAATTTTGTGGAATTTATCTGATGGGACTAAAAGATATGGCCAATTACAAAGACTACTTCCAGAAGTATCCCACCGAATGTTAACAAAGCAACTAAGAGAGTTAGAATCAGACGGAATCATTTTGAGAAAAGTCTACCCTGTGGTTCCCCCAAAGGTGGAATATTCCTTAACTGATAGAGGAGAATCTATTAAACCTATTTTGCAATTAATGTCCGAATGGGGCAGTACCTTCAAACAGATTAATACGGATATTAATTAAATAACACTTTGATGTTGGATGAAAATAATACAATTATGAATAAGAAGAAGCCATTTTGAAATTGATCAAAATGGCTTTTTTATTCGAAATCATTTATCTACCTACTAAAAAATACAACTCATTTCCTTACCTTCTTCGTTCACATATATTTTAGAAAAGACCATACTATAATACCTACACATACAATTAAGAAGGCTACATCGCTCCATAATTGTTTTCTTTTCTTATTTATTATGCTTGAAACTAAAGAACGACATCCCCGAATAATCCAGAAAAGTAATAATGCTCTATAACCATATATGATATATGAACGATCAACTAGTACTCTATTCCCTCCTAACGGAATTTCTCTCTCTCCTGAAAGAAAGAATAGAATAGCTAGAATGATTAAACTAATTTCAATGGTCGTCAGGGCGGTGTTTACATTCTTTTTCATTTTGATCCCCTCCAAAAACAACAATCTCTAACTACACCACTATGTATTCACAATCTATTTTCACTCAACAACATCACCTCCTAATTTAAGCACTCGAGACGAATGACATTAGTTAACTACTAATCCATTTCACAAAGAAAAAGTCCAATTCATCCTCCTGAATTGCACCCTTTTACTGAATACTTAAATTCGAGAACATCCCCGCAAACTCTAAAATATAACCCTTCCATTATGTAATTCATAACGTCTAACATTCCCTTGTGGTATAACTGTGCTATCGGGTAATGGAAGTTGAATTGTTTTCATTCATTCGCGACTAATCTAGAATAAGCTACTGAAGCATTTTTTATTAATGCTATGAGCATGGGAGTATTAAATTGGAGTTAAAGTTCACGCATTGAACCTAAAACGATATTGTATCCGTCGGGGTCTTTTATACAAGTATTCTTAAACTCCCACTTGCCGTGTTTGCCCGTAAATGGTTCAACTGCAATATCTCCACCATTGCCTCTGAATTCGTCAACTAGAATATCTAATTCCTCCCAACTAACGTGAATAAATGTGTCCCATCCAAATTCAGGTCCTATCCAATCAGTTGGATAATCTGAACGTTTTTTTGATGGAGCATTTGGTCGCACATCCTCGGGGGATTTCGATTGTTGGAGAATAATCGTCATTCCATCCCTTTTTACGTGTCCCCAGTCATCAATTTTACATCCTAGTACATCACGATAGTATTCCTGCGATTTTTTTAAGTTGGAGACTAAACGCACTTGTATGGTTTGCCCCAATTCCACACTCTTTAACTGTTTTTTCATCATCCCTACTCACCCCTATTCATAAATTTATACGAGTAAAGCAAAATCAAATTTCGATAATTTTCACAACTATTCAACTCAACTCTTCAATTGTTAAAGATCCTAAAAAGAGACTGATGTGAAGTCTTAAATTGTTTAAGCGGATAGCTGTCCTGAAGAAGAAAAAGAACGGCTACTTAAAGATAACGAAATGATAAACAATAAATATCAGACTTAGTCCGTTGTTATTACCACAATATAAAGCATTACAGTTAGATAGAAATACC
Source organism: Bacillus spongiae (assembly GCF_037120725.1). Classification (NCBI taxonomy): domain Bacteria; kingdom Bacillati; phylum Bacillota; class Bacilli; order Caryophanales; family Bacillaceae; genus Bacillus; species Bacillus spongiae. The sequence goes on along the minus strand of NZ_JBBAXC010000030.1, from coordinate 25,519 downwards.
TACTTTACCTTCTACAGTTTAATACCATTATTTCAAATATTATCCTTTTAGACAATGTGAATTTATGATAATTTAGCCTTTTTCTTAAATAACTATATTGTCTATCTATCAGTATATAGAATTCTTTTAGGACATACCCAAAGCCTCTACGGTCGTATCTTTTTTTAATGCATCGCGATTATTTTTCAAATCGATAACTGAAACACTTATGCAGTTCCCTTTGAAAATAGAAGAATACTATTTAGATACACAAGGACAATTGCCACACTAGCAAGTTTTGTACTTGCTAGTGCGCTTTCTTCTTATCATTTTTCACTAACTGCTCTTACATAGTGACTTAATGCAATTAAAGGAAATATATATCGATAACTATGATAATGAATATAAAAACTAGCTGCCATCCCTTGGCCTTTTGGATACTCGGTCGTCCAATCCTGCTTTTCCCCTTCTTTAATAAGAAACTGAATCCCTTTTTCTATTGCAGGGCTGCTCTTTTGTTCGACAGCGAGCAGGGCATCAACGGCCCAAGCTGTATGAGTAAGGGTACTACTGTTTAATGGGATGTATTTTTTTTCAATATCACTTAAACAGGATTCTCCCCATCCTCCGTCTTTATTTTGAATACTTTTTAACCACGTCACCGCTTTTTGAATAGCTTTTTTATCGCTACGTTCTCCAACGGCAATTAGCCCTGTTAAAGCAGACCAAGTACCGTATATATAACAGATTCCCCACCTTCCATACCAAGAACCATCACGCTTCTGATTTCGATATAACCATTCCTTGCCTTGTTGAATGTTAGGGTAAGTGTTCATAAGATGAACGTAGTTCCCTAAATATTCTAATGTTCTCCCTGTTAAATCAGCCGTGGAAGGGTCTGTCAATAAAAATTCTGGTTTTTGTACTGGTAAGAGGTGCACGAACCTTTTATTAACCTTCCTTTCAAATGCTGGCCATCCCCCATCATCATTTTGCATAGAAAGAATCCATGAAACTCCACGTGACCATGATCCATGAAGTGCTGGACGTTCATAGACCATATTAACGATTGCCCGCAAGGCTGCTGTTGTATCATCAACATCTGGATTTAACGTATTAATATGTGAGAAGCCCCATCCACCTGGAACTGCTGTTTCTGCATTCACATACCAATCACCATATAAAACTTGTTGTCTCTTTACTAAATATTCATTTGCCCTAACGATCATTGAATGATGATGATTGACACCAGCTACCTGAAGAGCATGACTAATTAACGTCGTATTCCAAACATTAGCCGTGGTATATTGCATATGAGTATGTCCCTTTATGCTACATTTCATCTTTACTAATCCTTGTACAGCTTCTTGGATAGTCGAATCATTTCGTTTATAGCCTAAAGACATTAGGGCAAATATCATAAAAAACGTCGCGCTAAAATAACTTAGTAGGGTTCCATCTGGTTCAATACGTTCGAGCATATAGGTTTTCGCTTTTTCTTTTGCAATTCGGTGAAGCTCCCATGGTAATCCAATTAAAGATAAAGTCCCTTGCTTTACATTACTAGTGAAGTTCTTCCAATCGTTTGCACGGTATTCCTGCCATCCATCTCCATCTCGTTTTGAGCTCAATGAAGACAAATTTGGGCTATTTTTCGTCTTCCTTTGATACTTCGCATCTCCTAACAATAAGATTGGTACTAAATTAGCACGACCAAACACGGAAATATCAAAGAAACTAATTGGAAACGTTGGAGGCAATAGCATCAATTCGACGGGAATAGGAAAAACAGATGGCCATGAAAATTGCCCCGTTATCGCTAAGGTTATTTTTGTAAACATATCGGCTTTTTCGATGCCCCCAGCTGTTAGAATCATCTGTTTTGCCCTCACCATATTGTCTTCATTCCCAGTACGATATCGTGAATATAACAAAGCATAGTACGCTTCTATTGTTAAAGAAAGGTTCGCACCTTTTTCATCAGAAAACAATTTCCATCCACCTGTAGAATCGTCTTGCTCGCTTTCTATCCGTTCAACAAGCTCTTGAATTAATGATTCATACTTCCTCATTTTTAAAGACCGTAATAAGATGATCATATAGGCATCTGTTTTAATCCCTGTATCAAAAGGATAATCCCAAGAGCCATTCTCACACTGTTCGTCGCGTAACACTCCAATTAAGCGAGATATTTCCCTCCTTGCTGCTTCCTTCAATATTTGCCCTCCTCATCTTCATACCATTTTATACATAGTCCCTATTTAATCATTATTCAACTAAATGTTGACTTATGTTGAACGACGAAAAGGAAGCCAGATCGACCCAAATTTGAGATTTAGTTTCATTTTTAATGTATAGAGGTGAAGCATAAGAAGGAGCATTCCCCCAGTATTCATTCCAATAATGATGCCCCGCATCCCTAAATCGGTTTGAGCTCCTAGCAGGTATAAAAGTGAGTAAGAAATGACAGTTGACCATACCGTATGGTACAAAGCGTCCTTGACAAGTCCAAGACCAATTAGAAAAGCTTGTAAAGGGAGAATAAAGAAATGAATTAAAAAATAGGGCCATAATAATTGTAAATAGAGGGCTGCTTCTGAACCAGGAAAGAACATAGACGTTAGTGCTTCTCCCAAATAGTAATAAGCTAGAACAACAGGTACGCTATAGGCAAATGTCCCCCATAAAACACCTTTTAACATTTTGATAATCTTCTCCTCATTATCTTTAGCGCTAGCTTCTGATACAGCTGGAATAAGTGCGACTAATAGCGAATGAGCAATAAAAGCTGGAAAAAAGCCAATGGTCATGGCCACTCCTGTTAATAGTCCAAATTGCTCCGTTGCCTGGATTGTGCTCATGCCATAATGAATGAGGGCAGCCTTTATTAAAAATGGCTGAATGGCATGTGCGATGGCATGAAATACACGTAGAAATGTCGTTGGCAAAGAGACAGATAATAAGGCTTTGCCTATTTCCTGCTGATTCGCTTCCTTTTGATGCCCATGCCCATCAATCCTTTTCCATTGAAAAAGATAGGCATGAAGCAAATAGAAGAATACCATCATTTCCGAAGCAATAAGCACACATAATGCGACAAATAGAGCCGACTCAGAACTGAACTCATACAGGCGAAAAACAGTCACTAATAAAAATAATTGTGCACCTTTGCGTAAGAAATTTGAAAAAGCAATCTTACCCATCTTTCCAATTCCCATAAAATATCCCCGACTCAAGCTAGAAAAAGCAACAATGGGAATTAAAAGCACCATTAACCAACGAACCATTGGGTGATAGGAAGAAAAAAAAGGAAGGACGGTAAAGATAAGCCAACCAATCGTGACAAAAATACCGGTTAAGATAATCGTCCATCGCGTCGTATAGCGTAAAGTGCTCTTATGGTAAGATTTCTCACTTTCCGCAATTAATTTTGAAAGGGAAACGGGTAACTCTAAGGACGCAATAATCACAATAAAAAAGATAATCGGAAGAATGGACATATAATGCCCTAACCCTTCCTCCCCAAGTTGCCTGGCAATAATCATATTAATTAGGAATTCCAAGCACTCTCCTAAAAATGCTGCCACCGTTAAGAGAAGGATTCCTCGAAACAATTGTTTCATCCTTTCACTCCTCTTCCATTGAAGTCATATCTACAACATATGTGACAAGCTGTTCATTATATGTATTGTTTTTAGTAAAAGTGACTTTCGTCCAACTATTAAAGAAGGAGAAAAAAATTTAACCTAGAATATAAATACAATTGTAAGGAGGGATTAGAATGGAGCTATTAAAATCATTAGCTTTACAGCCGAAGAAGCGGTCACCGCTACGACTTTTCCTCGGGAAACACTACTACCGAACGAAAAGAAGAATAGAATGGATGGGGGATAAGAAAAAATACAGTCAATCTTTTTCTAAAGAGTTGTTACCTCACCAAGCTATTCAGCACCGAACGTCTTTATATAGAAAATTGAAAGATGTAGACATGTGGTATCAAGAAAATAAAGTACAGAATTTAAGCATTGCGGTAAAACAGCTAAATAAAATCGTCATCAAGCCTGGTGAAACCTTTTCCTATTGGAAGTTAATTGGAAACCCTAACAAATATAAGGGCTATGTAAATGGCATGGTCTTGTTTTATGGACGTTTTAAACCCGGGATCGGTGGGGGACTTTGTCAGCTATCCAATTTACTCTATTGGATTACATTACATACCCCTTTAACCGTTGTTGAACGACATCGCCACAGCTATGACGTATTCCCTGATTCAAATCGAACTCAACCATTTGGGAGTGGCGCAACTTGTGAATATAATTACTTAGATCTCCAAATTTCAAATAATACGAACCAAACCTTCCAACTTCATGTCTATTTGACCGATTCACATTTAGTTGGAGAATGGCGTACAGAGCACCCTTTATTATCAACGTATGAAGTATATGAAAAAGATCACCGTATGACCCATGAACATTGGGGAGGATATGTACGTCATAATACTATTTTCAGACGAGTCTATAATCGTGCAGGGAAACAAATAGACGATGAGTATATTACAGAAAACCATGCGTTAATGATGTATGAACCGTTATTAGAAGCTCACACTGTGGATAATCAGTAGTTTCTTTCAGCATTTAAGTATAGTAGCCCGACTTTCTAAAAGTCTATTACTCTTAATAATGTTTCTTTATCGGTTAGCCATTAAGCACTTCCCTACACGTTAAGTTTTCGTGTCTAAATTGTATACAGAATTCTTTCTCGCTCTGCATACACCCCCATGTCCGTCTTGTTAAATCACAGGCACCCAAGCTTAGAATTGTCTTTAAAATAGAGTATCTATTTCACAATGTTCGAGGAGGGGCGATTTACAGGAAAGGGGGAGAATGAATGAAAAAAGAGATTGTAGGTCCTTTTATTGGTTCAATGCTTGGAGTCGTTTTAATCATATTTCTCTCAGGAAATAACAATTATTTCTCGGGGATTTTAGCAGGGTTATTCGGAGCTCTATTCGGTCTAGGAATAGTGGCATTAGCGCGAAAGTGGTTTCCTAAACTTGAACAAAACAATGATCCAGAACGGAATGAACGAATCCATTTGATGATAAGGAAATTCTTGAGTCGTATGGCGATTGCAATAATTGGAGTTATAGGTTTAGTTACAATTGTTATTTATTATCTAGGATACCAAAGCATTCATATAAATTATGTGATTCTATTTCTATCAATTGTACTATTTACCGTTTTTGCAGGTGTAACGATTATAAGAATAAGATCATAATTTGGTAATTCCTCTTCTCTGTTGGGTGCTATATATGAATAGCGATACACGTGTACGCAGTGATTTTTTCCAAAAAAAAGAAAAATACATAATAGTATATATTTTACTAAAAAATGAAACTTTTGTTAGTTCTTCTCGTATGTAAAGTATAACAATTGAAAGGGGAAATGACGATGTTCGTAATATTTATCTCTCTTTTTATAATAATACTTATTATTGGAATCATCGCTTCACTAGACACAAGTAAACAAAAGCAAAAGAAGCGTTCAACCACATCCTCCGGAAGTCATTTAGGGTTATTCGATTCGGGGAATGATGGCTTCTTTGGTAGTGATAGTGGTAGTGGAGGCGATAGTGGTGGAGGTGGAGGTGGAGGAGAATAAACCATAAGCGGTTGGATGATGGAAATCTACTCATCCATCGCTTTTTTTATTGAATCTAACTTGAACAAAACAAAGGAATCGGACTTTGTGTGAAAAGCTTTAAACATTTATTGTATTAATAATAAATAATTTATTCATAGAGGGAGATTCATGAATTTTGCTACTAAGAATGTGAAAATAGGATTTATTTTAATAATGTTAATTCCACTAGGAATAATGTTTCATGACATATATTACTCACCTAATAATTCTCTAGAATTATATCAGCGCGTAAGGTTTTCCGATAATTTTGAGGAAGCTAAAGAGCTGGTACTCGATGGATATGAGGGGAATTTCTCGAATAAAGAATATAATTTAGTGAAAAATAGCTCTACAATCCCAACAAGTGTTGGCCAAGTGACAGTACTTAGATATGAGGACAAGACCATTTTAATTGAAACTTCACCAGGGACAAACAAACTACATATTCTAAATGTCGAAGTACTCCCAGAAGAATTACGCGACTTTTTTTCAGAGTGAATGAATTCATACGCTTAGAAGTGGTTCCTTTTAGTTCTATTACTTATAAATAAAAAGCACATAGAAGATAAGCTACTATGTGCTTTTTTAATATTTTTCGTGATTTCGTAAAGAAAATAAAATGAGAGGGAGGCCCCTCTCATTCAAGTATTATCTCGTTTTTGGTTTTCTTTTGAATTTGCTTAATGTTTCATACACAATTGGAACAATGATGAGCGTTAATAATGTTGAACTTGTTAATCCACCAATAACGGTTACACCTAGACCTCTGGATACAAGGCCACTTCCATCAATCCCTAGTGCTAGAGGGAATAATGCTCCAATCGTTGCAAGTGCCGTCATTAAAATCGGACGTAGGCGAGTAGCCCCTGCTTCAAGTAAGGCATCTCTTGTTGATAAACCATCATTTTCCATGTGGATAACTCGATCAATTAACACAATGGCATTTGTGACAACAATACCGATTAACATTAACGCTCCGATTAGAGCAGAAATACTAATTGTCTCTCCTGCAATCAATAAAGCAATTAAGCCACCAATAATCGTAAACGGTAATGAGAAGAGAATGGCAAATGGTGCAAGTGCTCCACCAAATGTTATAACAAGGATTAAATACACAATGGCGATTGCCGCAAGCATCGCAAGACCTAATTGGGTGAAGGATTCTTGAATATCTTCCGTTACACCACCTGAATTAACCTCAACTGTTGACGGTATCGTCAGGTCATCAACCTTCTCTTGTAATTTCTGCGAAACTTTAGCGATGTCCTTCGAAGTTACTTCTCCGCTGACTTCGACGTATAATCGTCCATCACGTCTTGTTACCGTATCACTTGTTTTCCCTTCAACTACTTCGACTACTTCATTAATCGGCACTTCAATGCCTAACGGAGACATAATCGTCTTTTCGGTTAAATCTTCTATAGATGAATACTCTTCTTTTTCCACTTCAATATACACATTAACGTCTTCACCGTCTTTTTCAACCGTAGTAAAAACAGGACGTTGTCGTTGTTGACTTAGTTCCATTCCTACTTGTGCTGCCGTTAATCCAAGCTTACTTAATTTCTGTTGATCAGCGACAAGAGTATACTCTTCATACGTATCTGAAATACTTGTATCTACTTTACGGAAATTATCATCTTCTTCCATGAGCTCTTTTATATCCGCTACAACAGGCTCAATATCTGAGAGCTTATCTCCGTAAACAAAATATTTAATCACATTACTACTACCACTGGAAGAGAAATCTTGAGAACCCCACTCTCCCAATTCGGTCATATTTTGAAGTTCAGTTATAACCTCTTCTTTTTCTTCACTAAAGTTTTCCGCCTCTTCATCGTACTCTACGAAGAATAAAGCTTGGTTCGAGCTACCAGGACTCATTGGGTTTTCTCCACCAACAGAATACTGAATCGTTTGAACATCGTTACGACCTTCAAAGAACTTTTCTGCATCTTCAGCGATTGAAACAACGTCTTCAAGTGTTTGCCCCGGAGCTGGATTATAGGTGGCAACCACCATTTTTTCTTCTTCTGACGGTAAGAAGCTCACTCCGATGAACGGCACTAAGAACAAGCTTCCGACAAGCATCGCGATAGCCATTAAAGAAGTAATAATTTTATGGTTAAGCGCCCAATTTAAAATACTCTTATACATTCCTGCAAGGCGCCCTGGCTTGTCTTCATGACTCTTTTTCACGCCTTTTTTAAATAACATATCCGCCAACATTGGCACAATCGTGACGGCCACAAGTAAGGAAGCTAATAAAGCAAATACAATCGTTAATGCGAATGGTAAGAATAGTTCACCAACCATCCCTTCCACAAGTCCAAGCGGAAGGAAAACGGCAATGGTAACAATCGTAGACGACATAATCGGAACAAACATTTCTTTCGTTGCTTCTCGAATTAAGTCTTTTCCTTTTAAAACTTCTCCTTTTAATGACATTCTGCGGTATATATTTTCAATGACAACGATTGAATCATCTACTACACGACCGATTGCAACGGTCATGGCACCAAGGGTCATCATGTTTAACGTAATATCCATTCTGTTTAAAACAAGAATCGCAATTAAGAGTGATAATGGAATCGATATCACTGAAATCAATGTTGATTTTATATCTCTTAAAAATAAGAGAATAATGATGATGGCAAAAAGTGCACCAAATAATGCCTTACTTAGCATCGTAGTAACAGATTCTTCAATTGGCTCACCTTGGTCAAATGTAGAAATGACCTCTACACCACTCGTGTCTTCAGCAAATTTATCCAACTCTGCTTTTACTAAATTTACGACATCTACTGTATTTGCATCAGCTGCTTTTACAATTTGAACACCGATGGATTCTTTTCCATTTGTTTTTGAAATGGATTCGGCTTTTCCAACTAGCTCAATATCAGCTATATCCTCTAGAGCGACTGTAGGAATTTCGATCACTGGTGGGGTGGTCGGTGTCCCTGATGCTTCTCCTTGTGATACATCTGTTTGCCCACTCGGCGCGCCAGCTCCTGAGCCTAGGACAGGAATTTGAATAGTTTTTAAATCTTCTAGAGTCGTAATGTTTCCATCGACAACAACAGATTTCTCTGTATTATCAAACGCGTATAACCCTAAAGGAAAGGCAACGTCAGCACCTTGAATGATGCCTCGAACGGTTTCCTCTTCTAGACCTAATTCAGCCATTTTCTCTTGATTAAACACGAGTTGTACTTCTTCAATTTGTTGACCTGAAATTTCTACAGAAGCAACACCGTCTAACCCTTGGAGAACTGGAATAAGGTCCTCCTCTACATTCGTCGTCAACTCAGCTAAGGATACGTCTTCATTTGAAACGCTAACTGATAGGACAGGAAATGCATTAAAGCTTAGTCTCGATACATCAGGTGCATTGACCCCTTCTGGTAAATCTAGATCTGAGAGTGCTTCTTCCACTTCCTCTACCGCTTCATCCATATTTTTACTAAATTTATATTCTACTTGAATGACAGAAGCGTTTTGAAAAGAAGAGGAACTAACAACGTTCACTCCACTTAAATTCTGAATGTTTTTTTCAATCGGCTCTGATATTTTATCCGCGACCTCTTCTGGAGTTGCACCAGGATATACAGTTGAAACTGTAATAAGTGGCGTATTAATATCAGGTAAAGTTTCCAGTTTCATATTGAAACCAGAGTATAATCCTGCTACTGTAATAATGATGGTAATTAACCATACAGCAAACTTATTTTTCAAATTAAAATTTATTAATCGATTCAATTTAGACTCTTCCTCCCTTTGCCATTGACCGTCCGGTCACAATATATCCTTATCATACTGACCGACAAGTCAATAGTCAACTAATAAATTGTGAATTATTTGTTAACCTCTTTACATAAAATGACCAAGCGGTCATAATAAAAACATAATAATAGTACCACTCTCACTATTAGGTACAATGAAAAGAGGCAGAACAATGACAGAAAAAGAATTGTTAATCATTGAGACGGCCATGAAACTATTTGCAAACAAAGGATTTAGTAACACATCCATTCAAGAAATTGCAAAAGAAAGTGGCATCTCAAAGGGCGCTTTCTATTTACATTTCAAGTCAAAAGATTCCCTTTTTCTTGGAATTCTACAATACCATACGAAGCAAATTAAGCAGAAAGTATTAAGTATTGAAGTTCAGCCACTCCCACCAAGAGAGAAATTTATTAAACAATTTCAAGTTCAAATAGAAGAAATAGAACAACATAAAGCCTTTATTATTATGCAATTACGAGAAAAAGCAGTGCCTTTTTCTGAAGAAATTCAAACTTATTTGATGAATATGCGTTATGAACAACATGTTTTTTATCAACAATTAATTACTTCTATATATGGAGAGAAGGTTGAAAAGTATTTAGTAGACTTGAGCTTTATGTTACGAGGTATTTTCGAAACGTATATGGAATATATGATTTTTGAAAAAGAATCCCTTCATCCAGAACAAGTAGCAGTTTATCTACTAAGCAGACTTGATGACCTCGTAGCTGGGATTATTCAGTCAAATGAGGAACCTCTTTTTCGGACTGAATCTATCTGTACTTTTACTTCAACCCCAACGACAAGGGAAGACATTCTTCTTTATTTAGAAACGCTTCAACAACAGTTCACAACAGAAGAAGCCGTTGAAGTACAAGATACAGTCCAAGTTTTAATCGAAGAGTTAAATAGGGAGGCACCACGTGCAGTCGTTTTGAAGGGAATGCTCACGTATTTACCGGATATTAAATGGAAGAAAATTCACATGTTAATCCAACAATACTTAAAAAGTTATTCTAAATAAAAACAGAAAGCCTCAAGGTAATTCCTTGAGGCTTTCTGTTTTTATTGTAAGTCTGATGATTCATAAACGGTGACAGAAGTCGATGTAGGATGAAGTGCTGCTTCGTACATTCTTTCCGCAACCTTCTCTCCTTTATTCGAACGATACTTTCTCATTGGGCCTATTAAAAACGGTCGAAACAATTTCCCAGCAATCTCTCCGCTTTTTTCCCCTAAGCGAACCTCAGGTCGTTGACCTACTAACAGAGACGGTCGAAAAATTTTTAGGGATGGTAAATCTAATTCAATCAAACCCTTCTCTAATTCGCCTTTTACCCGACTATAAAAGAAAGGAGAGGAAGTATTTGCACCAAGAGATGAGATAACAAGAAATTGACCTAATCCTTGTTCTTTCGCTTTTTGGGCTATGTTTAATGGATAAGCTAAATCAACTTTTTGAAAATTCTCTTTCGTTTTCGCTTTCTTAATCGTCGTTCCTAAACAACAAAAAACATCATCATAGTATTCGTTAATGGCCTCATCTACCTGATCAAAATCGATTATTTTCACGGTCAATTTTGGATGCTGTAAATTCACATCTCTTCTTACCAAAATTGTCACCGAAGTATATTCGTCACTCTCCAACAAGAGATTGACCAATTCATTTCCAACTAACCCCGTAGCACCTACTACCAGTGCACTTCTATTCATTTTATTCACTCCTTCATCTCTCTACTTTCTTTATTATCATAAAACCAGTGAAGTTGTCTAGCATTGACCCTATAATCTTCGTGCAGAATGATGCGATGGTTAGCGACAAAATTAAAGAAAACAACATAACAAGGGATATTGTCGGTCCTTTCATCAAACATCTTCTTTTACAAAAACAAAAAAGGAGCCTAAATAGCTCCTTTTCCTCGATAGTGTTCATTCTATACCCAACGAGACAATTACCCGAAAAATAAGTCCAATATATTGGATGACGTAGAGGCTTCCTTAGCATATAGCTCGGAATAACCACATTTTTTGCAGTACACAACGGTAAATTTGTTATGTTGAATATCAAACATTTTCGATAATCCCGTACCCGTTGCTGCAATCTCCTTTGTTCCAGCATCTTTATGACCACATTTAATACATCCGTTATCCCCCATGTTCAAACTCCCCTTTCTTATACTATTATTTACGATAAAATTATAAAAAAGTTCCAACTGACCAAACTATTTTTTCACTCGTCACGCAACTAAATAAAAATTACACATCGATGGTAGTGTATGGAATAATTTCTTGTTCAATGGTAAAATCACTCCATTTTCTTTATAATAAATTCATCAATATAAAAGGATTTGGTGACAACTATGAGTATTTTAACTGTCAAAAATTTAAGTCATGGATTCGGTGACCGTGCTATTTTCAATGACGTCTCCTTTCGCCTATTGAAAGGGGAGCATATCGGCTTAATTGGAGCAAATGGTGAAGGTAAATCTACCTTTATGAACATTATTACAGGAAAACTACAACCGGATGAAGGAAAAGTAGATTGGTCTAAAAAAGTACGTGTCGGCTACTTAGATCAGCATGCCGTTTTAAAAAAAGGGGCCTCGATTCGCGATATCTTGAAAACAGCCTTTCAATATTTGTTTGATATTGAAGCTGAGATGAACGCACTTTTTGCAAAAATGGGAGAAGTTGCACCTGAGGAACTTGAAGTACTTCTTGAAGAAACAGGGACACTTCAAGACATGCTAACAAACAATGATTTTTACGTAATCGACGCTAAGGTTGATGAAGTGGCAAGAGGTCTTGGTCTAACAGATATAGGACTAGATCGTGATGTCCACGACCTAAGTGGTGGACAACGAACAAAAGTTTTACTTGCAAAGCTATTACTTGAAAAGCCAGAAATATTACTTTTAGATGAACCGACTAACTACCTTGATGAACAACATATTGAATGGCTAAAACGGTACCTTTTAGATTATGAAAATGCCTTTATTTTAATCTCTCATGATATACCGTTCTTAAATAATGTGGTGAACTTAATTTATCATATGGAAAATCAAGAATTAAATCGTTACGTTGGCGACTATAATGACTTCCTTAAAGTATATGAAATGAAGAAACAACAATTAGAATCCGCTTATAAGCGTCAGCAACAAGAAATCTCGGAACTAAAGGATTTTGTCGCTAGAAATAAAGCCCGTGTCTCTACACGTAATATGGCCATGTCACGTCAAAAGAAACTGGATAAAATGGACGTGATTGAACTCGCTTCTGAAAAGCCAAAGCCTGAATTTCATTTTAAAGAAGCTAGAACTGCTGGAAAGGTCATTTTTGCAACAAACGACCTTGTAATTGGATATGATCAACCACTTTCTAAGCCGCTAAGCCTTCGTATGGAACGTGGCCAAAAAATTGCGCTTGTTGGGGCAAACGGAATTGGAAAAACGACACTATTACGAAGTATTTTAGGTGAAATCAGCCCTGTTTCGGGTAAGGTAGAACTTGGCGATTATTTGCATATAGGATATTTTGAACAGGAAATCAAAACAAAAAATAATTACACTTGTATTGAAGAAATTTGGAGTGAATTCCCATCTTTTACTCAATACGAAGTTCGTGCCGCTCTTGCAAAATGCGGACTTACAACAAAGCATATTGAAAGCAAGGTCGAAGTATTAAGTGGTGGAGAAAAAGCAAAGGTACGATTATGCAAGCTCATCAATTCAGAAACAAACCTACTCGTACTCGATGAGCCGACGAACCATTTGGATGTGGATGCAAAGGACGAATTAAAGCGCGCATTAAAGGCATACAAGGGGAGTATCCTATTTATCTCCCACGAACCTGATTTTTATCATGATATTGCAACAGATGTATGGAATTGTGAAGATTGGACAACAAAAGTATTTTAATGAATTGGGCTAACATAATAGTTAGCCCAATTTTTGTTTGGAAAAATAAGAGTTGCTCTTATGAACTAAAAAATCATTTTGAAAACTTGATCAAAATGGCTTCTTCACCTGAAGATTAAATGTTTGTTTTTATAAAGAGTTCGATTATTTTCTACCTTTGTTATTCCACAATTGCGCCCTTTCGTTGAACAAGAAATTATATTACTGAATAGATGCTTTCTATATCATCTTCATAAGCAATGCATTGTTTAAGAGCCAAAAACGATAACATTGTGATTGGTTTACCGTTCCTATATGACGAGTGAACTTTATGGTGACCGTCAATTAAGTAATGACTTAAACAATAATGTTTATTGTGTTTTAGTTCACCTTTCCAATCAGCAGGCTGTCTAACATCTAAGACAGAAAGGGCAACAGCAGTTGGTTTATTATGTTCGTCAATGGCATTATCATAGTAATTTATTGTTTCAATATCTAACCAATTCTTTGGTGTCATTGGAACTATAAATTCAAATAGCTTTTCGTCATTAGATATTACTTTCGTTTCTCCCCTATAATATTCAATCTTTGGGTATTGAGGTAGTCCCCAAAACGGGTCAATCCCCCATACATTAAGTTGCTCATTTACAAAGTAATCATTCTGACTCCCTAATGTAACCATTTGCGGATTTATCTCCAATAATGCAATAATGTAGTTACCCTTGGGTATTATATTTGATAAGTCATCCACAAATAGTGAGTCTAACTGTTTAAGTCCTTTTTTTAATTGTTTCGATAACTCAGAAGGGGCTAAACTACTGCGATTTGCTCAACCTAACCTCTCAAAAAAGAAACTACATGTATCGCAATTAACACCTATGTTATACGCTCTGTTTCCATCTATAGTTAGGAAACGTTCCCATTGAGTGCTCTCAAAATCAAAACTAGAACTAGATTTTTTATTATTGTAATTTTTCTTATCAAGTATTCTAGACATAATTGTACCTCTCAATTAGTGCTTGTCATCGTTCAAGCTTACTAGGGTGAAAAATTAAACAAACGCTCTCAGTTCACATTCATCAGAACACCTGCAGCTTAAATTTAATCCGTATTCCCCTTCCTTCATCTTTCCTCTAAAATTTCCCTACTAACAACTAAATCTAAAGGTTCTCTTTCCTAGTGTATCGTCAGAACCCTATTTTTTCATCGTTCCTTTTATATAGAGTATCCAAAACAATCTTCAAATAATTTTCTACCAACGTATTCTTGAAAATTATTGTATTTTAATCTGTAATACTCGTTCCAATAACTAATCATTCTATTGTAGCTTTTGTAAAATAACGCATTATTTTCAAGGCAAAATTTCTTAATCTCTTCTGTGTCCCGTTCTTTTAAGATTTCATAAGTCATTTCTACTATTTCTATGACATACTCATCACATATTTTAACAATGTAAGGAATAGCCCAATTCTCATAATCCATCATTAGTAATAACTTTAAATGCTTCTGTCGCACAAATCCGTCACAACTTCTTGAATAAATACAATGCAAAATCATTTTTTGTTGTACATTTAAACTATCTATATATTTATCTGAATTATCGATGTAGTAAATACGATAAGGAAATTTTATCACAATATCATCTTGAACATACTCATCAATATCCTGCGATTCTCCAATAGTGCTATTATTATAGGGCATTGACGAAATGAGTTTAATTATTTTTGTCACATCATCTCTCAAATGAACTGGAAATCCATCGTTAAACATTCAATCACAACCTGCTTTGGTATATTATTTTTGCACCAGAACATTTTTTTAATTAGTCTTCCTTTTTCCCAAAAAGGATTAAAGCAAAGGCGTGCATCATAGAAGGGACAGTTATAGCTAATATAGAAATTGACGTAAACCCGAGGATGTCAAAACTTTTAATAGCATTCGATAGTAGATACACAGCGATTAGAATTGTTAGCACAAAAAATAGCATCCTACGAACCTTGTCCCTAATTTCTTCTTTCTTGAAGAAAAATAGATAAATTCCATACATGACAACAAGAATTGCTGTAAACAAAGGTGTGTAGCTTCTATATCCAAAGTGGTCTAATAACCATAGAGCTAATGCCAATCCCAATAATACAAATGCTACAGTCATAATCATAAACCAGTCTTCCTTTTTCATATTGCTATCTCTTCTTTCTTGGAAAAATAAATATAGTCTTTATAAAGCTACAGGCGTTACCATGAAGAAAGGCATATACGCGACGTATCCTTCCCTATTAAAGGAATATCCCTTTAGAGTAAAGTAATCCCAATACCATGATAAACAAAGCGACGACTCTTATTCATTTTTCTTTCTTATTATTCACGAGACACCTCGTCTATGTTTACGCACCACATTTTTCACTCTAAACTATCTATTTTTCCTCAAAATTTATCATTTACATTAAACAGTTTATTTAGCTGAGTTTTTCATCATTTTCTTCATAAACATGCTCTTAATCACAAAATTATGCATTACACTAATATATTACCCGAATGATTTCGCAAAAAAATGTGAAAATAGGACAAAATTTAAGATTTAGTTAAGGTTCCGTTCATAAAATGGTATATTCCTACAAAAGCACACTCAATGCAATAGGTTTTCAGATTATAGACAAGCTTTTTAAAAAAGAAAAAAAGGAGAGGTTATTCATTTAATAATATATATGGTTGTATTATTTAAAGCAGAAATAAATAACTACCTGCCATTAACATATAACTGGTTATAGTAAATTATCGTATCCATGATATCATGAAAGATATGGCTAAATACAAGCATAGAGGGGAATAAAATATTGTATCGTACTTTGAGAAATTTGAATTTTTCACCTTCTTAAAGAATCCTAAATACTTAAAATCACCTATTGCCCTAATTAAAAAAATAAACGTGAGAATAATGCTAGACCATTTTGTCCAAGAATTCGATTCCAAAAATGGAACTAACTCATTTTGACTCAATAATATAAATCCCACACCAATTAACCCGACTGCAATAATGAGGGTTTCAAACCACCTAGGAGTAAATACTTTCCCTCCCTCTGATTTTTCTGGCAATGATGCAGCAACTCCCCATTTTCAGAACCCAATAAAAATGCAACAAGCTAATTAAACCTAAAATCGTAAATGGGAAGTAAACAAATAATAGTTGCAACCCTATCACCTCCTCAATTTGTTCTCCCTAACCTTAACCTCATTCATTACTAAACAACATAAAACTTGCTATCGGAAATAGTTATCATGAAGTGGTTGAATCCCTTTACTAATACAGTATTAAGCTAGATTCCTAGAATTTAAAATCGTCTTCGAATCAAAATATGTATATATATTATTTGATATGCGTATTTTAGTGATCTATCATTTATCACAAACTTCAGCAATACTTTCTACATGTTTAAAACTCACCTTTTTTACAGTAATCAAGATCTTCTCCTCCTCGTTTCTAACACCTCAACTATAAAGTCACTATTTTATCAATTAATTTTTCCTACTTGATGTTGCTATAAAAAATAGCAATATTAATAACGAAAGAAGTCCTCTTATTATCGTAATCTTTATATGAGGTGACTTATATGGATTTAAAAGTATTAAGGAACAGAAATATTGTCTTTTATATAGCAGGAGCAGGAGCTTCAAGTTTGGGTGATGTTGTATCAGGTTTAGCTTTCCTCTTTCTGGCTTATGAATTAACAGGGTCAGGTCTCCATACAACAGGTATAGCCATTTCACAAGCTTTACCCTACCTTTTGTTTGGGCTGATTGGGGGAGTGTTTGCGGATTCGGTAAATAAAAAATCGTTATTGATCCTCATTGATCTTGTTCGAGTTCCTATCATTTTTTCCTTAGTTTTAATTAATCATCTTGGATTACTGAACTATTGGTACTTAATCATAGTTAGCTTTGTTATTCAAGCCTTAGGTTGTTTCTTTAACCCGTCACATCGTGCTATCTTACCAATAATCACAAAAGAGGAAGAAAGGACAACTACCAATAGCTTGTTAGATACAGTAACCCGAGGTGTTCAAGTATTATCTCCTCTTGTTGTTGTAGGGTTTATACATACCATTGGAGAAATTCACTTCTTTACATTAGATGCGATTACCTATCTTATCAGTGCTTTTTTTGTAGGTAAAATTCAAGTTAATGAAGATAGCCCTTCTCTTACTAAACGTAATAAAACATTTCACATATTTTACTCTATTAAAGAATTTGGTATATGGCTAAAAACTGAAATTACACTTAAAAAGTTGTTTATAGTCACCTTCATCATGGTTTTCTGTAATACCTGGGTATGGCAAGTTGGCTTATTGTTACAAATTGTAGAAAGTGTTCCGAATGGTGAACAATGGTATAGCGTTCTCTTGGGATGGTATGGCGCTACTGTTGTGATAACAAATATATTGATTCCATTTATCTGGAAGGAATTGACGATTAAGATTTATTTCTTAGGTTCTATTATTTGGGGTGTAGGAATCGTTATTTTGGGTGTTTCATATCAGCTACCTTTATACTTCCTTGGAGTTTTAATAACTGCCGTAGGTTTACCTATAGCAAGCCTTTCAAGAGTATATTTACTACAAAAGCTCCTTCCTAAAGATAAATTAGGACGTGGATTTAGTTTTAACGCAGTACTTTTATATTTTTCTAATGTCGTATCTCTAGGACTATTTGGATATTTTTCTACCTTTGTTTCTACACATACACTATTTACAATTTGTGGTGGTATAATGCTCTTTTTTACAATCGTTTATCATTTTAGTTTTTTACGAAAAGTTCCAGGAGTATCTCCATACAGACGTTTAAATAGCTGATTATAGACGGAAACAGATGAAAAACCACAATCAAGTGCAATATCTAATATGCTTTTATTCGTTTTTTTCAATTCTTCTTGGCTACGTATTATGCGATAAACCTGTAGCCAGGAATATGGTGACAAACCCGTAATTTCTTTAAATAAGTGAGCAAATTGATATTTACTAAGATTAGAAACAATCGCCATTTCATCTAATGTCCATTGACGTTGATAATCTTCCATCAGCGCTTCCATAGTTTTATATATCAAAGGACTGACGGTTTTAAAACTGGTTAAATCCCATGTTTGAGTATGATTTCCAACTGTGTTTTTAATCAACAGGATGGCTAATTGTGAAAAGCTATGGTCCAAAAAAAGAGCCACTGAATTATCTATATTTTCATTGTACATAGATACATATTCACTTACAAAAAGAGCCCACTGGGTTATCTGGGGATTTTTTTGAATAGAATTCGCAAATTGAATATCAAAATTATAAGAGTTAATCGAATTTGCTATTTCATTTAAGAAAAAGGGATCAAGTTCTATAAGAAATTTTTGGTTTTCTACTGAAAGCTGTTTATGTTCATCGTATGGATTAAAAATCATGAATTCTTCCTTTGAAAGAACAAAGTCATTTCTTTTCATTTGGTAATTCATAGATCCGTTTATTGAAAAAATCATTTTATAACAATTATCATAGCGCCAGATGCTCTCATTCTTTTTAACATTGGTAGACAGTAGAGCTCCTGTTGAACGTTCAATAAGTATCTTTTTATTAGTCACATAATCACCGTATTTATTTAGATTTCCCTATATCTTATCATAAAGGAAAATACCATCAGAAGAATAACAACTTCCCTAAAACGAACGTTTTAGGGAAGTATTTTTACTCACCTCTAATTCAGTTGTCACTTTTGGAATTATTTTGCACTGTATGTAAATATAAAAAGGTCCGATTTCCGAGCATTAAAGTTGGGGTATTAGACCTTTTTGTTACTTCACAATCGTGCCCTTAAATGGAATAACTAAATATGATCTCAATTCTACAATCACTTAATTCTTCTTCAACTAGCACACCCATTAGTTGAAGGTTTTGGATAGTTATTTTGTAGTTGTTTTTATTTAAATACACCTTAAAAATATATCATTTTAGAAGTAATCCGCTGCTTTAACTTACTACTGATTATTTCAAAGCCACTCAAACCTTACAACAACACTTTAAAACATAATAAAAACGCGATGTTACACCATCGCGTCCTTATCTTGAAGACTAGTTTTCGAAATAATCACCAAAGATATTAATGTCATTTCACAAATATTCTACAATAAGCGACTGGTGAATCAGTCGCTATTTATTATTTTATTTTCTATTTTTCATTGCTAAATTTTTTACTAAAGTCAGTCTCGAACCTACACCTAAATAAAGGGATATCCCAATAATAATAGAGATAATTGAAATGATTAGAGACCGATAATATAAACTTAAAGTTCCAGGTAACCATAATTCAAGCAGTTCTTTCACACACCAAACAGCCAAGGTCATTGCTAAAACTAACAATAAAATGGATTTTATTGTCTTGAGTAAGGGAATTATCTTAAATCCAATCGTTCTCTTAATTATGAATATGTTGTATATAATTGATATGATAAAACCTAAGTAAGTTGCTAAAACTGGACCTACTTCTTCGAAATATAGCACAAGTTTAAAGTTTAAAACAATCTTTAAACAGATACCTAATATAATGCCAGTAATTAATTTATTTTGCTTATTAATCCCTTGCATAATTGCAGATGTTACCGTAAACAACGCAAACACTATCGCAGCTAAAGAATACCATTGTAGAATAAATCCACCTAGCTCAGGACTATTTTTATTTTCGTACCCAAACACCATTCTATAAATTGGTTCTCCAAGAATACATAACCCCATAGCAGCTGGCAAAGTAAAGAACATCAGAATTTGGATGGTCTGTGAGATCTTACTTTGTACTTCTATCATTCTATTACTTATAAAAGCAGATGTTATACCTGGTATTAAAGACATACCGAATGCCGTTGCTAGCGACACAGGAACCAATACAAGAATTTGAACTAAACCTATAACTGCATTAATGGTCTCTGCTTCACCAAGTGTGTAATTCATTGACTGAAACAATGGATTAATAGTATAGGTATCTATCGTCTGATAAATCGGTAACGCTAGTCCTGTAATAACAAAAGGAATGGCATACCCACTCAATTCCTTAAACATTGATATTATATTTATATCTTCATTACTAGAACTCAAATCCCTTTGTTTTTTTATTAATGCTCTTCGCTTTAAAAAAACGACTAATAATATAATAAATCCCGCTATCCCACCTATAAATGCGGCAAAAGTTGCAACCCCAACAGCATTTGTAAGTGAACCATTAAATATATGAATCGTTACATATGCACCAACCAAGATGAATATGATTCTTACTAGCTGTTCGATTACTGTACTTAATGCCGATGGTCCCATTGATTGGCTTCCTTGGAAATACCCCCTAAAGATACTCATAACTGGAATTATTAACAAAGCAAAGCTGACAAGTCGTATTACGTGCTGAACATCTGCTAACGAATTACCTGTTTGATCATTAGGGTCAATTACAAGTCCTGCTAAGAATGGTGCCATTAAATACAGAACAGTGAATGAGATAATACCACTTAAAATCATTAAATATGTTCCATATTTTAATAGAGTTAATCCAACTCTATAGTTACCTAATGCATTATATTTCGAAACAAATTTGGAAACAGCAAGTGGAAGGCCAATTGTAGAAAGACTTAACATTAAGGTATATGGAGTGTAGGCATACTTATACAAAATGTATCCTTGTTCCCCAACGAGAAACGTAAACGGGATAATGTATATGAAGCCCAAAATCTTAGATAGTAGGGTTGCTATAGTTAAAAATAAAGTCCCCCTGATAAATTTATTCTCCACTGAAACACCTCAATTAAAGCTATATTTATATTTTTTTTCGTCCGTTTTCTCAATAGTTTATATTATCATAAAACTCTATCTAAAGATAAGAAAACACACATATTGACTACTTTTTCACTTAATATTCGAGCATTCCTATTTAAAATATCAAAACAATTTAACGGTACTACATCAAAAACACAAAAAAAGATGTTCTTGTGGAAAAAATATTTAACTAATAACGAATTAAAAATATAGAAAAAAAAGGATCTTCAAGTAGAAAACCCTTTGCTGATTTAATTAAGTGTTTTGAGTAGCACTAGATTCACTGTTTCTTTGAATCATCTTTAAAGAAAATATCTAGCATTATTAAAATAATACAACCTATAAGAATTAAGATTGAGATTAAACTCGTTTGAAAATCATTTTCCCAATTTTTATAGATTGAATATATTTGAAAGATACTTAATAAAATAACTGCTAATTTAAATGGTATTACTTTAATGACAATCACCGCCTATTTTATAAAAGCACGATGTTAAACTATTGCGTACATTTGCTAAAGACTTGAATTCGAGATAAATTGCACACCGTATATGAATCTCTAAATTTTTTCTCCATTATTAGCCATTTTTATATTATCAAAATGAATATTTTTCATCCCTTCATAGAAAGGGTACTTTTTAAGACAAAGGTTTTCCAAAGCTTCTCCATCTTTTTTCAATTCCTTTAAATAAAATTTAGAAAAGTCTATTCTATTTCTTATCTCAGTAGGTTCTTCGGTAGTAGTTCCATGGCCAGGAACATGAACTTTTATATTATGTATTCTTAATATCTCTTCGGCTTTTTTCATGGTCTTAATGTAATCTTTGTAGCTACTAAATATGAATGGAAACTCTATATCTGAAAGATAATCACCGGTTAAAAATATTCCATATGGTTCAATTACCGTAAATAAACCATCCTTAGTGTGCCCAGGTGCCTTATAAAATGTTAGAGATATCGTTCCTAAATTTAACGTTTCTCCATCATTTGCAACAGCAATATCTACTGAAGGGTACTCCGGTTCATAGTTTCTATGTAAATAATACCCTTGGTCAAATGCATGTATTTTCTTCACTATTTCACCTTTTTGAGAACTATTTTTTAATTCTTCTGTTGCAATGACTTTTGCATCAGGAAATGCACCAGACCCTATAACATGATCATAATCACTATGTGTGTAAATAATGTATAGCTGCTTATCACCTTTTATACTATTAACATAATTCCTAATTCTTTCAACTTCATTAGGTAACCAATTTGGATCTGTCATAATAATTACTTCGTCTGTGTGTATTATAGCTGAAGTAGTCATATACAACGAACTTTGAAAAACTGTCAAATTTCTACTTTTGTATTGAATCATTTAGCATGCTCTCCTTGTAAATAATAAGTAACTATCCATTTGATTTTTCTTTATTACTAATTATTTCAAAGAAACAGATTTAAGACAATTCTTTATTCTATTATGCTGACCAAGCCAGCCAAGTCCATAAAGAAAGAGGCTTCTCTATTCCAGAAAAGCGCCCAATTGTCGAAGATTTGAATTCAAGATTTGTTTTAGGATTATTTTTACTTAAGTCTACTGATTTCATTATCTACCCCAAAACTTTTCAATTTCATTTGAAAAGTTCCTTGTTTCTTCCCTCATATATTTATAACTTATATTAAGGATATCTTTATCATCACCTAGCCTTGCAAGGATAGTCACACTTAATATTTCCTTAGTGTAGTCATCACCTTCAATTGCCATTCTCTCAAAGAAATCAAATAACTTCTTAAGCTCTTCTTTATCGTCTTTTTTAAGGAACTCTTTGAAATATTCGTTACATTCACCGAAGAATACATGAGGCAAAATTTCTTCATTAAGTTCTATATGCTCTTCTAATAAATCATTAAACTTGGGAAAGTCATATACAAATTGCTTAACTAATTTCTTCATTTCATCACCAACCATTTAACTCAATTCTTGCACCCTTATGCTGAAGACTTGAATTCGAGATACCTTGTAATATAATTATTAGTTAACGCCCCATTTAATTGAGTAAGGATTTCACCTTTAAAGCAACTTCTTTCGGTCTAACCTCAATAGACGATAAACTTTCTATATCTACCCACATTGGCAAGTAAGTTCCTCTATCTCTATTTTCATCAGTGTATTCCTCACCTTTCCCAGTTCCAAATGCTCCAGCAATGATTTGAGAAAGAAAAAAGTATTGTGTTCCATTAAATTCAACTTCTGAAATGCACTCGTTAACTTTGACTTCTACTCCTAATTCTTCTAAGACAACCTGTTTATTTTCAATTATTATTAGTGAACTTCTATCTCTCATAGCCGCCTCCACATTATCAACAAACCCTCTTCCTCAATTAAAAGAGCAATCACACTTTGCTGCTTCAATAAGCATTTCAATAAATTATCCCTTAATCGATGTTTAATATGATTTAGTTTTTTATTAAGGGAATTAATTTATCATTTTCTATAGGTGATGAAAGCACTATTAATGTAGTTGAATCTCCGAATGTGCCCATCTCATTAATTGCAACTTCTAGCGCTTGAAGAGTTTCTGTAACAACTTTTACCAAAAAATTATATTGCCCACTTATCCTATGTAATTCGATTACGTCGTTTGATTCATTACAAAATTGCACAAAACTTTCACACCCTTTGGTCTGGAATAAAACAAAGGCTGTTATAGGCTTGTTTATTTTTCCAGGTCTAACTATAGCCCTATAATGATCAATGATCCCCTTTTCTTCCATTCTTCGAACTCTTTCAGTAACTGCTGGTTGAGATAATGCTACCTCTTTTCCCAGTTCCGTCATCGAAATTCGACCTTTCTCCTGTAGAACTAGGAGAATTTGTTTATCTAAGTTATCCATATATAAGACCACCTTTATTTTATAAGTGAAATATATAAAAATAAATGAATTTAAAAGTACCGGACCAATATTAACTTTAGTTTTCTATATATTTACTTACTTTCATTATATAAAATTATGCAAGAAGTTAATACCATTATAAAGGAGTTATGAACATGGAAAAAAATGATCTATTAAATCAAATTAAAATCATTAATTGGAACCTTAGAACAAAAATTGTTATGGCTCCAATGACACGTAGTTTTGCTAACAATACTTCTGGCATTGTTGGTGAGGATATCGTTGCTTACTACCGAAGACGCGCCAAAGATGGTGTAGGTCTTATAATAACAGAGGGTATTAATCCAACTCTTAGGGGCAAAGGAACATTGGGTGTGCCAGGGTTGTATACAGAAGACCAAGTAAATGCTTGGAGAAAGGTAACTGGTGCTGTTCATGAGGAAGGAGGAAAAATTGTTGCGCAACTCTGGCATGTGGGAAGATTAACACACCACGACCTGACTGGGGGATTCGCTCCTCAAGCACCCTCAGTTGTAAAAGCAGATGGTCTTGTCCATCGATTACGTAAGCCTTACGAAACTCCTGAAGAAATGTCTTTGAATGATATAAAAAAAGTGATTCAAGATTATGCTTCGGCTGCAAGAAATGCAGTTAAAGCAGGATTTGATGGAGTTGAAATACACGGAGCGCATGGTTACTTAATAGACCAATTCAATTCTGAAGTTACCAATAAACGGACTGATAAGTATGGGGGTGATATATTCAATCGATTGTTATTTATGAAGGAAGTATTAAATGCAGTTATTAACGAAGTGGGTAAAGATAAAACAATCATTAGATTTTCTGAAATTAAAGATGATATCCCAAGTTATAGATGGACCAATCCTGAAGAGAGTGTAAAGGCTTTTATACAATTATTTAATGAAGTTGGAATCAAAATTCTCCACCCATCAACAAATGATTTTACTGAGAAAGTTGCTAATGATATGACCTTTCATCAGCTGGTGAGAAAATATTGGGATGGAATCATTATAGGTGTAGGAAATTTAAATCTAGAAATTGCTTCTAATGCTATTAGAGAAGGTACAATTGATTTAGCTGCATTTGGACGCCCTTTACTTGCTAATCCTGATTTCGTTCAAAAAATATTAGAAAAAAGACCCATTAAACCCTATGAAGCTGTAACTGATTTAAAATACTTGAATTAGAAGACTTAAAATGTGCGTTGATCTTTTCTTGATACGAATATTAACATTATGGTTTTATTTGAAAGTCTTATTCCATTATCTGGCCATTTTCTTGAATAACTATTTTGTCGTTCGGATTTACTATCTCTAATTATAAAAAAGAGGCTGGGACATAACTACCTTCAAAAAGTGAGAAAGGTGAATTTGAGAGTTCTCAAATTCACCTTTCTTTTATTTTTGGGTTTGATTACTTGTATAACCTTAGTTAATGGCAGTGAATTTTC
>NZ_JBBAXC010000029.1 GCF_037120725.1 Bacillus spongiae | reverse complement strand
AGTGATAGGGAAAGCATTTATAAATCCTCCTAGTGTTTGTTTAGTCGCTAACATTATGACCAGGATTTTATAGATGCTTTCCTATTTTTATGGATAAATCACAAAATTTGGTGATGAACCATAATGTTAAAGGTTCGACTATGCAAAACTACTGTCATAGAATCTCTCTCTTTCTATGAATTCTAGGGCCTTGTTTTTTCTTTCCTTCAAACAAAATCACCAAGTGGAGTTACTTCTAACTTTTCCATTGCATAATATTTGATGAAACAAACTTTAAAACAAGACGAAGTTTTCAACGTCTAGTCATTCTCTATCTTTTTTAACATTAAAAAACCCTTTGGTCAGTCAACCCAAAGGGGAAAACGATCATGTCACCATCCTTTATGACTAGATAACGATGTTATATGTGGCAAGATGGTGTCGGCCGTGCCAAGCGTAGAGGCCGATATTCTTACCAACAGTGATTTCGCCTGAATCCGGATGAATAAATGTCTTTTCTAGCTCAGCCTCATTTAAACTACGCAGAAGTTTAGACCAGCGTTCATGTAATGCTTCAAGTAGAGATAATGACATTTCTATTGGTAATTTGGAATCCGGTAGCTCTGCCCATTTCTCTTCGTAATAGGATTTAATTACCGGTGTTTCTTCCGTTAGAGCTAATTTAAATCGCACATAGGCATTCACATGGCTATCCGCAAGGTGGTGCACTACCTGCCGAACAGTCCATCCACCAGTTCGGTAAGGTGTATCTAATTGTTGATTGTCTAACCCTCTTACTGCTTCTCGTAACAATCCAGGTAGGCCTTCAATGTCATTTATCCAACCATTCGTCACGTCGGTAGTTATTTCACCATTAAATTCAAACTTTCCAATTGGATATTTCGTTTCCACCTATTATTCCTCCCTTTAAGCTCTCTTGTTTTTATTCATATGTTCACGTT
This sequence comes from Bacillus spongiae, assembly GCF_037120725.1. NCBI lineage: Bacteria > Bacillati > Bacillota > Bacilli > Caryophanales > Bacillaceae > Bacillus > Bacillus spongiae. The sequence continues at coordinate 32,610 of NZ_JBBAXC010000029.1, read as the reverse complement.
TTATCAATATTCTTGAATAACAGCGTTTGAATCGTATCACCAGCCAAAACGATGGATTCAGGTTTTAAAATTTGCGTACTATTAATAGAGTTACATAGGTTCTCTAACTACTAAAGGATTTCCTTAATAATGTCATAGACAAAGCCCCTTTATATTTCAAAGGCATCAGGAGAGTCTTTATTGAATCAACCAACTACACGGTCGACCGTGAGTAGCTCGCCAATAAAATGAAATAGCTCTTTAGTTCGATGAAGAGGTAAATGGCGATTCGTAAGCTCCAAAACGAAGACAAACGGCTACAAAGGTTTACCACAAGTTAATTGTTATACATCAGGTTCAATCTTAAATAGGTTATTTATCCAACATTTCTTGTCAGACTTTCGTTATAGGATGGAAACAAGGATTTAAAGAATGTCAAAAATAGAATCAAATGGAGTCATTCCTACGCAGCAAAATACATAAATAAAATAACAATAGTAAAAAAATTCAAAATACTCTAAATTAACCATTGATGTAGAAGTTATAAATGGTATAATAAGGAAGTTATATCACTACTCTAAACTAATTTTTTAGGGGGTGTAAACACCTTTCGTGTTATCTAAGAGTCTACTATCTACTCACAAAATTAGCAATTACGGCTCTTTCGCATTTTAAATACGTTGTAGTTCAAAACACTGAGGGTTAAAATTGTGAACGAAAAAGAGTTTGTAAAAATGCTAATCAAGAAGATGTGAAACAATTAAAAGAACAAGTGAAAAAAGTGAATGAATTCATTTTTGCATCACGACCTAGCTGAAAACTTGTACAACATGATGCAAATACCATCAGATTATTTTCTGAAGTAGAAACACAAACCTCAAAATCTATTATATTTCCTATATCTGAACCTATTAAAAGTCTCGCTTCATCACCTTACGATCATTACGATAAAAACTATATACACTTTCATCTTTCAATTGTAGAAGCTTATTTGAGTAAAAAACGGTTGGAGCCATTATAATCGTTTCAGCAACATTGGCCGGAGCCGCTGAAAGAGTTTATTTCCCAACACTACCTCTAATAATTGCTAGTGCTGTTGGGTTTGTATTAGTAGGATATTTTGTAAATGATCTAGCTAGGGACGTTTATTCAGAGGTTAATTATTTTAGTAAACTTAACCGATTTTGAACCCTAGAAAGGATGAGAATATGAAAAAAGGAAACTTTTTTGAGCTGCTAATAGTTGTAATAGTTGCCTTAGCTGCCGCTCTACTTATATATATTACCATTGATGATAGGTTGGTTCGTGCTTTGGTAGTGTTTTTATCGCTTATGTTTTTTTCTCTCTTTTTTAGAAGAATTTTCAATAGGGACAATTAAAGCGTTAAAAAACCCAACACAATACCCTCCACCACCGAGCGTTTACGTCAAATGGAGTCATTCGGCATATAACCTATGGTAAATTGTGAAAAGTTATAGCGTCCGATATGGAGTATAATAGAAGTGACCGTTCGAAACGGAAACGACAAAGCCTTTAAGAAAATTATTCAACAGCTTCCAAATGTTCCAATTTTCTACCTGGTAGCTAGAAATGCTTGCTCTATATTGAAGCTTCATTTTAAGAGCTTTTTAAAGGCGTAAGAGTTTATCAACGAAATAAGCCCATTAACTTCCACCCATACTCATTCCATCTTTTCTCAAGTCGAGGTCAATCCACCCTTTCCGTAATGGACATATATTCTAGAATGTGTAAAACGATAAATCCGTAGTTAATTGGAAAAGGAGTAATAACAATGAACCCTAAAATGATTCGCTCTGCACTTTTCGTTGGTCTAATTACGTTTGTTTTATCATTTTTAATTACCCATATGATCGGTTCTTCGCATCCACTTTTAGCAAGCTTATTTATCGGTTTTCTACTTTTTGAGCTAACATTTTTTCATCAGTTCCATAAGACCAAAAAAGTAAGCAAGCTTTAATTACTCCTGGTACCATCCAATTAGAACGCATGATTAGAAAGTTGAACGGTACCATCCCCTCATAAAGATGTACCTGTCGAAGACCACAATGAAGTGGTCTTTTTTATTGCTCTTTTTCAGTTCTAAACTTAATTTCTTACAACTAGTGATCATCCCTTTCTTAACTAGCCTATCAAATGCTAAACCTCTAATCTAATGTACTCAATAGGTCCTTCCTATTCCCTTTTCAGTCATATTAAAAAACAGAACTAAAGGACAAACGTACCAAAAAAAAGTAAAAGTCTTTATGTAATTCTGATTTATGCAGCATAGTAAGTAGGATCAAATATATTCCCTTCTATAATAATTCTAATAATATTGAATAATTAATTCGAATATATTAGAATTGATAACGTACTATATTTAGAGGAGGTTCTACATTTGAAATCATTTTCTTCCCCCGACACAACTGAAACGATAACCTTGAAAGTAGAATGGATGCCGATTTGGGAGGTGGTTCTTGGCATTGCAGGGTATACGCATGAACAATTAAGACACACCTTTGATATGGATCAAGAATGGTCATTAAACAAGGACTCCATGTCTCCTACTTTAGTAGAGCATCTAAAAGAAATAACAGAAACTAATTTTTGGTATGGGTTAATTATGCTTCAAAACAAACTTTCGGCTTCATCCGTTCAAGAATTTTCGAACGGACTGACAAATCTGTCAGTTGATTCATTTTATGAAACACTACTACCCTATAAAAGCAGAGAAATCGAGCCAATTAGGAAAGAAACAGCCTATCAACATGATCAAAGTCAATCATTTGAAAAATACTCTACATATTTTGAAAACCACGAGTTTCTAGGAGGATATATCCGTAATCTTGGTCATTTTTCCTATCAAAGAATATGTGACCTCTTCAACAGTGTCATAAAAGAATACTACAACTGGATAAGTCAACAGCAAGACTGGGAAAAGTGGACTCAAGCTCTTACATTTGAACAAAAACAAAACAGTGTATTGGATAAAACAAAACCAATTGAAGAAATTGAGAAAGTCACGGGTGGAGTTAACTATCTCCCTGAACCATCTGTTTGGACCGTCAAAATGATTCCACATGTATCATACCGACCATGGTTACTAGAAAAGCGAACACCTGACACGAAGCTCTTTTTTTATCCTATAAAGGAAGAGTATTTAGTAGCTCCCGGTGTGCCTTCAACGGAATTGGTTCGTGGTCATAAAGCACTTGGGGATGAGCTTCGATTAAAATTGCTTTATCAATTATTAAAGGGACCTTTATCACTTCAAGATTTGAGCCTAATGTTTAATATTTCTAAAACTACACTTCATCATCAGCTCTCATTATTAAAAGCTGCAAAGTTTATTCAGGTTGAGAAAGGGGTTTATTCAGTGAACCTACGCCAAGTTCATTCATTCTCTGACAGGCTAACGAACTATCTTGGAGTGAAGATATGAAAAGATTCTCTAAATCATTTAAAGCACTTTGGACAGGTGAAATCATTTCTGAATTTGGTGGAGCAGCTGGGGGAATCATTAATGGATTGTTGCTTTTTGAATTAACGGGATCAAAGGAATGGATGGGAGCACTTTGGCTTGTTTATTTTATTCCTTCTTTAGTTTTGCAGGGCGTTAGTGCTCCCTTTCTAAACCATGTTGTAAAGGAAAAAATGCTTAAAAACATACAATTAATTCGAGCAAGTGCCTATCTACTTCCATTAGTTGGTTATATTATTGGTTCCGATTTAGGAATTATATTAGGGTTAATTGTTTTACAATGCTTATTAGGTTTAATGCAGCCTATTTACGCTAGTCTATCTTTTTCACTTCTACCGGAAATTTGTAATGAGGAAGAACTGATAGATGCGAATGGCTTACTTGATGGAACGATTCGATTGATGAGTTTTATTGCACCAGGTGCAACGTCCTTATTCCTGTTAATAAGTCCAATGCATTTCATATATGCTTTTTCATCCGCCATGTTCCTTGCCAGTTATCTTGCATTGTCACGACTCCCCCAATCAAGCACGGAAAAAGTAGCAACTTGGACAAAGAAATTTTGGTGGGCAGAACTGAAGGAAGGCTATCGAACTCTTTTTAAATATCCACATCTTTTACGACTCACTATTCTTTCTTCAACCGTACAGTTTGCAGTGGGAGCAACATTGGTTTTAAGTGTTCCCTTTATACGTGGAGACCTTAATGGTCAACCTTGGGAATATGCCATTTTTTCTGGGGCTTTCCCTGTTGGATATGCTCTTGGTATGGTCCTACTTACAAGGGTACCAAAAACCTATCAAACAATGTACCTAGGCTTAATCGGAGGTGGCCTTTCATTTGTACTCTTGTTTCTTGTTCAGTCAATTCCTTTTGCCTGGTTATGTGAATTGTTTGGAGGCATGTTATTCCCTTTATTCAATGCTCAAAGTGCGGGAATTTTTCAACGGGAGGCTCCTAGAGATCGTTTGACACAACTAAGTTCAGTTCGATTACTTTTCCTTCGGGTGACCATGCCACTAGGAATATTATTTGCTTCCTCATCCTTTCTAGAACTAAGTACACGTCAACTATATTTGCTTGTTGGCATGGCAATTATTTTACCAGGATTGTATTATTTCTTTTCTTCTTTATCGAAATCAGAAATCCATTTCCTTACAGATAGAAACCAAAAAACAAGTTGACGTAAAACGCCTGAAGGGAAATTTGTTCGGGATATGAACGGATTATAATAAGGCCGGTATTCTCCCTACAATGGTACGGGTTGATTCATCTTAAAAGTAAAAAATCACCTGAAAATGAAGTATGATTGAACTCTAATAAAATGGACAAATAAAAAAAGAAACCTAGGTTTCTTTTTTATTTTAGGCTACAAACTATTTAGAGTGATGGAGTTGATTCAGTATATTTAACGTCACCGTTTGGAACTCTAATACTCTCCTATTATTTCATTATTGGTCAAAAACCTCGCACAAAAAACTCTAAGATTATACCGAAACAACCGTACCTACATTACAATGAAAGAATTTATCACCAAATTCACGTGCCAGTCTCATGCTTACTTCAAAGCCCGTACAATGTGAAACTCCTAATCGTTCTAATTCGAATTCTTTCAATCCCTTTATGCTTCTTTCCTTTTGATCCTCACTTACCGTCCATAAATGAGTGCCTCCTATCACGGTATGTATTCTCTCTTCTCCCGTCATTTTCATAGCATAGTTGAGAATGTTAATAATCCCCGCATGAGAGCACCCTAATATGACGAATAAACCTTTAGGGGTTTTAATAATAATAGATTGATCATCCATCACCTCATCTTTTATATATCCTTCATTCGATTTTACGACAATGTCGGTATCGCCAAATTCAAAATCCGTTAACCGTGGAACTTCACCCGATAAGTAAATAGTAGGCGCAATCTCCGTAAATGCTGTGTTGTACGTAAAATTTGCTCCATTACTCTCAAGTGCAGCCTTTGAAAAAGGAACTCCTATATGTTGATAGTCTGATCGAGTGAGATAGCCATCTTTAAAAATATCAGGATGGCAATACACATCAATTTCTTTTGAAGCTACTGCCTTAACAGCATCCATCAATCCCCCAGTATGGTCAATATGATGATGGCTTAAAATAATTCCTTTGATCGTGGATAAATCCTTTTTTAATACACTTGCGTTATTGAGCAATGCCTTCCCTTGACCTGTATCAAATAGATAGTTTCCATGATCCGTTTCTATAAATACAGACCATCCATGTTCTGCAATAGCCCCCAAATTCCCAAAAACGGTATTCTCTGATAGAACTGTCACTTTTACAGTCATTCTTATCCCCCTCTATTCATAGCTCTCTACTTATTGAATATATATAGAAATCTTTGAAATTATGATTTGTTTCCAAATATGACGGTGATACGTGCTCGAAATAACCTCCACTCCACTCTCTACTACTTCCATCCGTTCATCGAGCTCATAAACGGATAAACGAATAATTCCTTTATACTTCATCAATGGAAGAATGTTATTACTTGCTCGAAAATCCTGTGTTGAATGCTATTTTTGTGCAATTAACGTATAAAGTGCAGGAAGTTGATTCTCCGCCCCTTCTGGTGAATGGACAGGAAGCGCCCACCTATTGCCAGATTCCTCTTCTAAAAGCTCTATTTTCATTCCTGCTTTGGATAGTTCTGTCACAACTTCACCTAATGTCCACCTCCTCAGCTTCACCTGTTTCTCTAATAACGCGCCTTCGTCTTCTGATAGGAGAAAATGGTACGCAACCTTTTCGTCTACAATATTTGATTCAAAATAATTCCCACTTGCGACCATTTTATTTTCTTCTACCCGCATTAATTTTGACACCATAGGGTGGTAATCTCGTAAAATGAATGTGCCTCCTTCTTTTAGAGCGTTGCAAACGAATTGGAACAACGGCTGCAGTTCAACAAAATAGTGTAAAACACCTAACTCTAACAGCACATAGTCGAAATTAACCAACTGCTGATCCCTAGGGATGGTTAGTACGTCTGACACGATGTATTCAAGGTCAACCTCTGCATGCTTGGCTAATTCAACAGCATAGTTTCGGTTTGATTTAGATATATCAACAACAGTTACATCCGCACCCAATAAAGCAAAGGATACCGCTTTATTTCCTTTTGACCCTAGCAGATTTGCAATCTTCTTCCCTTCTACCTTTTGAATATACTTTAAGTAATCCTGAACAGCCTTTCGTGGATTTTTCTTTAGTATTTGAGCATACTCCTGTGGGCGGCCATGCCGATGAACCCAAGCTTCGTAGGCAGATTGATTCCAACTTGCTTCGTTCATTTTACTCATTAGTTCTTGCTTCATTTGGAATATCCTCCTTTTTTTGCTATAAAATGATTATTCTGCAAACATCCTCTACATCCTGCATGCATTTGATTTCAATTAAAAATCGTGCCAACCCGCTAGGGAAGGCACGATTTTTAACCTATATAACGATGATACACTTTCTTTGCTTCTGTTAAATCGCTCGTTCCATGAATGAGCGCACGCCCATCCTTAAAGAAAACAAGGCGATAGGAATCTACTTCATATGAGAGTAAATAAGGGTTTCGTTCAATTTTTCCCGCCGTTGCTGCGAGTCTATCTGCTAACTGATCTAAATTTCGATTCACACCTGCTTGTGGACGAATTTGAACCGTATTTCTTCCACATAATACAGTCGATTTCACTTGATTTTCGTACGACAAGAATGGATATTCTCTGTTCTCTCCGCAAGATAAACAGTCTTTCCGTTTTAGTTTACCTACTGAAATAGCCGTTGATTGGTTAGACCATAAATCAAACGTGACGAGTTTTTGCCGAAGATGTTCTTCATCTTCAACAAGAATTTTGAGTGCTTCCGCTACTTGATAGGCAACGACCATGCCAACGGCCGGACTGATAATTCCTGCCGTATCACAAGTGATTCCTCCCATCGGAACCTTCTCAAGTAAACAATGTAAACACGGTGTCTTCCCAGGTAGGATCGTATAACTAATGCCATAACTCCCTACACACGCACCATACACCCATGGGATATTGTACTTATGGGATAAATCATTTAAAACGAGTCTTGTATCAAAATTATCGGTTGCATCTAAGATCAAGTCAACATCATGGATAAGCTGCTCCAACTCAACTGCTGTTGCATCGGCTACTATCGCTTCAATTGTGACATCAGAATTTATTTGCTGAAGTCGACTTTTAGCAGCAATCGCTTTAGGAAGTCTGTCCTTTGCGTCTCTTTCCGTATAGAGCTGTTGCCTCTGAAGGTTGCTCCACTCGACGTAATCACGATCGATAATTGTCAGCTTGCCGATCCCAGCTCTTACGATTGCTTCCGCACTTCCACTCCCTAATGCTCCTGCCCCTAGTATTAACACATGCTTTTTAGCTAACGTTTGTTGCCCCTCTACTCCGATAGGAGCAAATAATTGTTGTCTTGAATAGCGATCGGTCAAATAGTGCTCATTCCTTCCATTGGGCTACTTGCTGTTGCATAACGTTTTTTCGGCATACGTCCCGCTTCAAAACCTAGTCGCCCTGCTTCAATTGCTAATTTCATTGCCTTTGCCATATTGACAGGGTTCTCTGCAGCTGAAACCGCCGTATTTAATAGAACACCATCCGCTCCTAGTTCCATTGCATACGCTGCATCAGCTGGCGAACCGATCCCAGCATCTACGATGACAGGAACGTTCGCTTGCTCAATGATAAAGCTTAAATTCAATGGATTGATAATTCCTTGTCCAGATCCAATCGGTGAGGCACCTGGCATGACTGCGTGAACGCCAAGCTCTTGTAGGCGTTTGGCTAAGATAACATCATCGGAAATATAAGGTAAAACGATAAAACCATCTTCTAATAACATTTCACAAGCCTTTAACGTTTCAATTGGATCTGGTAATAAGGTCGTAAAGTCCCCAATGACCTCTACTTTTACCATATCACATAATCCAGAAGCCTTCGCAAGCTTAGCGATACGAACCGCTTCTTCAGCTGTTTTGGCTCCTGCTGTATTTGGTAAGAGCGTATACTGTTGAACATCCAATTGCTCCAAAAAATTTGGTTGACTTTGATCAAAAATATTCATTCTTCTCACAGAAAATGTAAGAATCTCTGCTTCAGAAACCGCTACAGCTTCCTTTTGAATCTCAAAACTTGGATATTTCCCTGTACCTAATAATAATCTCGACTGAAATGAATGTGATCCGATTTTTAACATTTTCATCCGCCTCCTACAAAATGGACAATTTCGATGTTGTCCCCGTCTTGTAAATTTGTTGTTTGATGTTTGTCTTTTTCAATAATTTCATGATTATGTTCGACAATGATAATCTGGTCTTCCACGCCATAATGAGCTAATAAAGCTGTGACATTTTTAATATCCTTTGGAACGGTTATCGATTCACCGTTAATACGTAGGTTCAACTCCACTAGCCTCCTTTAACTGTCGTTGCAAAGATAATGCTTCGACGTTTTGATCAATGTTTTTTCCTTCTATTATATCCGCCATTATTTCACCGGTAATGGGACTTAATAAAATCCCATTACGATAATGACCACTTGCTACAAAGAGTCCCTTAAGTGAAGGGTGGTTTCCGATATAAGGCTTTCCATCTGTTGTTTGTGGACGAATGCCTGACCAAACCTTCTCCCAGTGGGCATTCTTCAACTTAGGAATAAGCGCGATTGCTTGGTCTAGCAAGGAGGAAACACCTGATACGCTCACTCGTTCATCAAAGGTATTCGGAATCATCGTTGCGCCAATAATATATCGCCCACTACTTTTCGGGACAATGTAACATCCATCCGTGAAGACCGTTTTTTCTAAAAGAGGCTCCTTCGTTGTGACGGATAAGCATTCTCCTTTTACTGGATAGACATGCAACGGAAAATCTGTCGTCTGTAAAAGTCGTTTCGTCCAAGCACCTGTCGTAAGAATAACTTTATCACTATAAATGCGCTCTGATTCGGTTTCTACCCCAACGCACTTTCCTTTATCTGTGATCAAATTGATTACTTCTGTATATTCTTTTACATGCGTCCCAAGCGAATAAGCAGCCTTTGCAAAAGCTTTTGATAATTTCGGGGCTTCAACTTGGCCATCCTTTGCTGCGTACATGCCGCCAAATGTATTCCTCGTGATAGAAGGCTCTACCTCTACCACCTCATCAGGAGATAACCAGCTAACCTCTTCCCCGGCAGCTTTTTGAAACGGGATCATGCCTTGTATCGTTTCCTTCTCTTCTTTTGTGCGAGCAACCGTTAGCATTCCATGCTGTATGAGTTGAATATCAATATTCGTTCGTTCCTTCAATTCAGCTTGCAAAGCGGGGAACATATTTCTACTCTTTCTTCCGAGCTCGAAAAGTGGTCCACCCTTCTTCATTTCAGCTTGAACGGCTAACATTCCTGCGGCTGCACTCGAGGATTTCTCGTTAATCTGCCCTTTCTCCAACACCAATACGGAAATGCCACGTTTTGATAACGAATAGGCAATAGAATGGCCGATAATTCCTCCACCTACGATGAGAACCTCATACATTTTTCTCATGGTATCCTCCTTTTACACGACGAATCGCTTCTTTATATGCCCGTGCAGTGTGAACAGGATCTTCACTTTCTAAAATGCCAGACATTACCGCAATACCAGAAACTCCTTGTTGCCAAACTGACTCGACCTTCTCTGGGGTGATGCCTCCAATCGCAACGACAGGAATCGTCATCTCCGCACAAAATGCTTTTAAGGTATCACAACCTTTTGGCTGTAATCCAGGCTTTGATGTCGATTCGAAAATATGACCGAACAGAGTAAAGCTTGCGCCCCCTTTTTCAGCCCTCTCTCCTTCCGCTACCGAGTGAGTGGAACAACCAATCATTAAATTCGGAAAAGTCGCTCTAACTACCTCAATAGGCAAACTGTGATGAGCAAGCTGGACTCCTCTAACCCCGAGCGATGCAGCTACATCGGCTCGGTCATTAATGATCACTTTCCTCGGTGAAATCCCTGCTTTTAAGAGGCTGTCAACCCCTTCATAAAGCTCTTTCGCCGACAGATGTTTTTCCCGTATATGAAAGACATCAATATACGAATCTATCATTCTTGCTATTTCAATAAATTGTACGAAGGGCTGCTTCCCATTCGTGATAAGGTGGAGACTCATTTATTACCCATCGGCTGTGCTTTATTCGTCATTTGCCATTTTTCTAATGTGTACGCCATCTCCCAAAATGCCAGTTCGTATTGACTACTGATCCAAAAATGCTCCTTCATTTGCTTTCGATCAGACTCTGTCACCTTTTCAGCCAAGTCATCGAGTCGTTCGATTTGCTCTGTCACTAATTGCTGAAACCATTCCCCACCATATGCCGCAATCCAGTCTTGATAAATGGGCTCTTTCGGCGCCGCTCCTTGAAATTTCTCGCCGATTTCTGCGTATAACCAATAACATGGGAGCAAAGCGGATAAAATGTCCCCTAAATGACCGTAAGCAGCGCGATACATATGTGACGTATACGCGTAAGCGGTTGGAGATGGACGAAACAACCGCTTCTCTTCATCAGTAATACCTAAGCGCTTTGCAAAGTTTTCATGTAATTGTAGTTCTGCTTCATACGTACCTTGCGCATGTGCAGCAAACCTGGAAGTTGTATGCAAATCTGTTGCTTTCGAAGCTCCTAATGCTTGAACTTTTGAAAAATGGGTTAAATAATAAGAATCCTGTAGAACATAATAGCGAAAGTTTTCTAACGGTAAACTTCCGTCTGCTATTCCTTTCACAAACGGATGCTGAAAACTATCCTCCCAAATCGAGTTACACTCTCTTCTTACTTCTTCGGTAAATGTCATCCTTCATTTCCTCCTTATGATTCTCTTTGTGAACACATGATGAAGCGGAGAAGTTTTATACTATGTAAAAACAAAAAACCACTTTTCTACAGCAGAAAAGTGGTTGAAATGGAAAAAATATCCCTTATATCCATTCTCCACTTCCCTACGCTGGTATAAACCAGATCAGGTTCAAAGGGTCTTAAAGTGTCACTTTAATCTCAGCCTTATGCAAGACACCCCTAGCGGTAAAACTTTATTCAATTAAATTGAATTTGCTTACATCATAACATGTGAATGTAAAATGTCCAATAGAAAAATCCCTACTACAAAAAATTCTTACCAAATTGATTCCTCATTTAAGGTCAATTCTTCTATAAAAGGTATCGTTCTAATTATCATTCATTTGAAAAACTTTTAAACAAATGGACTTGTTTGTCGTACATAATTCTGATTCAACTAGGTGGTCTGTTACATGACTAGATTGTCATATTCAAGTCACTTCATAGTCACATTCATTAGCTAAGCTGTAACTATCATAAAAAACATTGGAGGTTACCGAATTCACAAAAAGGAAAACGGAACAGGATTAATAAAAGCTTCAATCAAACATTGAAGGAAAAATACTTGAGCCCAAAACGTTATGGGTTAACTGTTTATATAAGGGGGAATACACCATGATAAAAAAATTAAGAATACCAAAAGTTTTTCTAGTGTTACTAGTTGCCGTAGTGTTATTGAGTACGATAGCCGTTATTGGCATAGGAAAAATTAAGAAAGAAAACTATTTTGACCAAATGGAAAATCAAACAGCCCACGACTTTCCTTATATAAAAGATACGATGGAAGCCATTGAATTAGACAATGATTTGACCTTATTCCTTATCACGGATGAGGCTGGAAATGTAAATTACTATTTAGCGAATGACCATATCATCAATTATAGTACGGAGTCTTACGGAGATATCGCAAATATTAATCAGGCAGAGGAAGGCATTAATTGGGGAGGTCAATGGAATAAAGAAAATGAAAATATTTATTTCTCAAAAGGGTTAATAGCCAATAAAGAAATAGAAAAAGTATCAGTAAATGACCAAACAAAAAATATACAGTATCACCCTTATAGGGGAAATACAATATTTTATTCTACAGAACCAATTGAAGAACCTGTGACGATCAAGGGCTTTTCAAAAGACAATGAGGTAGTAGCCGATACTTATTATGTTACATTAGATGATCTAGAAATTTTCACTCGTGACGAAATATCCACTTATGCGCAAAATAAGAGAATAACGATTAACTATTTAGAAGAAGAGTTTAGTGATACCGTTTCTAAAAACCGTGTGATTCGACACAATCCAGCAGCTGGTGCACCCATTGAAGTAGGAGGTACTGTAGACGTCGTTCTTTCAAAGGGGCAAAAGTAAAACCTTAACATAACATCTATTGAATTGATGTATTAGCTTGAAGCTCACCCATAACCATCATGAAAAAGGCTGTCGATTTTCTCGACAGCCTTTTTATTTACCTAGCTAGTTAAAATTTCTCCTATTTTTATAGGCGGTTAGATAAAGAAAGCGACCACATAGATGATTATCGGTATTCGAATGTAATCAAGAGGTTTCTTAAAGCTTGTATATAAGAGCTTATTTTCCACTAATGGCCTTGAAAAAGAAATAACGGGTTTAGAACTTAATAACAGTGTGATGGTGATGGTCAGTAACGGAACCATCACGATATGCCAGATGCTCCATTCAGCATACCAGCTCAACGTTTTAATATATTTAATAAAAAAGAAATGAAATACATAGACATAAAAGGTTTTCTTCCCAAGTGACGTAAAGAACACTTGTTTTTTTGGTACCCACGGTAAAAACGAGCAGATGCCGCAAATCATGACAAAATAGATTAGTAAGCGAAAGATTGTTCCTTCTATAGAGGAATGCCCAATCATATCAAAAGAGTATTTCCCTAATAAATACATTCTCATTATAGACGAATCTGCCATCATGATGATCATGACACAAATACTAAAAAACATGATAGAAAGATATTTTGCATACTTTTGTTTTGCCCATTGAAAATGATCTGCTTTCATGTAATAACCTAATAGGAAAAAGGGAAAAAAGACGAATGTTCTTGATATGCTCAGGTAAGAATCTGCACTGTCAATAAAGCCCACTCCTATTCCCATTAGTAAAGCTATTACTAGAGGGAACGGTATTTTAGTAAAAACAAACAACATTAAGTTCCAATAAAAAAGGCTTAATAAAAACCACATTCCCATTGTAGGCATAAACAAAGAAAATTGTAGTGAATCGTACCCATATAAATAATAGTTGTAAAACGAATAAATAATTTCAAACATAAAATAAGGCATAATTGTTTTGTTACTTATTTTCTTTATAGCACCTTTTTTATAAAAACTTTTAGATAAATATCCTGAAATTAATATGAGCGTTGGCATTCTAAAAGCATTCAAGAAATTGACCATACCAAATAGAAATTCATGATCTCCTCTAAACATACTAATTAAATGACCGAAAACGACTAATAAAATTAGGATAAACTTTGCATTATCAAAAAAAGGGTCTCTGTTCTTTTTTTGTTTTGAAAATTCTTTGTTAATTGCTATTCCCCCTAGTGAATCTAACAGGTCGCCTTATGTATAGATAAATCTTGCTACAGCTTATTGGAATAATTGTCTTTACGTTTGTATGTGAAAAACATAGAATTCGAGAAGCTAGTTAGTAGATTCGGGACAACCACATTCTCTCTTTACAAACTTGCCATTACTAGATAGGAAGTATATGCGTTATACAGGCACCCCTTCCTACCTAGTATTCATATGTTTGGACCTCATACCTATTTATTCTGTTCAAAATAAATGGAAAAATAATTAGATGTTTACGAGTTATCCGTCTAATGAAAAAGACTGCGAGCTATCTAAGCGATTCATTTTACTCTAATAAAAAATTGAACAGTGGAAGATCAAACAAAATCCATAATTCACTTTCTTTCATGACAATCGTCATCTACTCTATCGTTTTGAAATTAGGAATACCATTTAACGACCTTCGTTTGGAATCTGAACTGTAAAGGGTTCTAATTCTTTTTCCTCCACTAAATGATCAAACAAGTTTGTTCTTAGTACGGCCTTTTCTAAAGAGAAGTTTTCGAAGGTTTCCTTGTCATCTAACTGGAAGATAGATTGAAATTGTAAGGATGCTTTGTCAACAACGGTCACTGTATTGCTATAAATATAGTAGTCTGGATTCGGGTTTGCTGGATTAAACACATTGAGATAGTCATGATGAATTAATTGAAAGATATCGTAACTTACTAAATTGTTTGTGAGTCTCTCAAATTCATCTTCACTTATTTTCTTTTCAAAACCGATAATCTGATAATCCATAATCACCTGATTATTTTCTTCCTTAATATCATTTACTTTAACGGAATAGGGTGTTCGCTCACCTTCTAACAAAAAGGAGCTCTCCGTTAATCGTTTTTCAACTGGAGGTTCATTGATTTTAAGAATAGGATACATCGTAAGAAACTCAACATCATTTTCTATGTTAGGAAACTCAGTCCGATAAATTGTATAATACCCTTCTTCACTTCTTGATTGAGATAAACTCTTACTGACTCCGCTGTCGGCAAACGACACATCATCTCCATGTTTCGAGATAATTTCATATTCCAAATTATCGGTTTCAGATGATGTATTCAATTTATTGATGCGGATTTGAATTTCTTCTTCTTTATAGGTTTCTGTATGATTTAATGTGACCGATTCTTGAATTTGTTTAATCGGAATATCAAATTTCCATTCTCCCCGCACACCATTTACGTAATGAATTGTAAGAGGGACCGTGAAGTCATCCTCAATATTTTCATAAGGGTATTCTAATGTCCACCCGAAGTCAAAACCATTGTCTACCTTTTCATAACCATACGATAACCCTAACCAAGGATCGTGATCCCCTTCATACTCTTCAAAATTTACATCAAAACTGACCTCATCCTCTTCATACTGCATATCTATATCCCCGCTTACATGACCAGTAATCCCTATTGTCATACCATCAAAATAGGCGCCGTAAATGGTCACTGACACCCCTTTTTTCGTTAACGTTTGATTCAACTCTGTTACTAAGCCTTGCTCAGCTAAACGCACCCCTGTTTGATTTCCAAACTTTTCAAAAAGAGTACCAATCAATGGAGTATTCGCTAACACCCGATTCATACTTGGATTGACAAAGCCGGAAGCAATCGTTACCCCGAATAGGGAGGCTGCCACTAGGCTGCTTATAATTAGTTTTCGTTTTGGAGAGGTCTTTTTTTGTTTCAATTTACTCCCTTCTGAAATACCTTTATCTATTGCTGCTAGAACCTTTTCTGTCGGGATGTCGATTTGGTCGACGGCATTTTTCAGTTTTTCCTTATCCATAAGTAACCTCCCCTTTCATGCTTTTTTTTAGTGCCTCTTTCGCTCTTCTTAAATTTGTCTTAACTGTCCCCTCAGGAATTGCTAGCATGTCACTAATTGTTTTGATCGAATAGTCATGATAGTAAAACAAAATAAGTGGAATCCGGTAACTCTCCTTCAGCTTTCGTATCTCTTCCAACAGATGCATCGAGTCCTCTTTGATGGATTCACTAGATGTTAGAGTCTCTAAAACACCTTCTGTAAGTGGAACAACGTTCTTTCTTTTGCTAAGCAATTGCCCTGAACAGCGAATAATGATTTTCGTTAGCCACGTCATAAAATATTCCGGTTGTTTTAATGTGTGGATGGAGATATACGCTTGACAGGTTGCTTCTTGCACGATATCTAACGCATCCTCCTCGTTATGTACATATAGGTAGGCAGTACGATAAATCTGCTTATAGTAATGCTTTATTAATTTTTCAAAGGCCTTCTTATTGCCTTTTATTGCTTTTTTAACTATTTTTTCATTCATCTCATGGCTCCTTTCACATCATTAGTGGAGTAAGTTAAGTAAAAAAGTTTCAATTATTTTTTTGATTTTATTTTTTTCGTGAAAATTATGTATTCATCACCTTCCTCCACCCGTCATCCTCCTGATATATGTTCTCAACAAAAAAGACCCTTGTTTCCTCTAAAAGCATGGAAGAAAAAAGGTCTATAATAATCATCTATATTCATCATGAATTATTCTTGAGTGCAACTTCTCACCTGTTAATCGAGTTTGCCTTATTCATTCAAAATAAGTTATTTTCCATAATACTCTCACGTAAAAGCATGAATACTATTGAACTTTCTGCGGGTAGATCATTATCATCGTATATTAGTTTTTTATATTCATTGACTATCTTTTGATATAATTGCAGCCTTTTCCTCAAACTATATTAGGAACCTTCGATACATAAAATAAAGGTCAAAAAACCTGGCTTCTTTTGAAAATAGAAGCCAGGTTTTCTAACTGTCTAAATTGTTTTTGAAAGCATTATAAAGAATCCTTCGTTTTATGTAAAAAGCAGATGTTTGTTAAAAATCACCTTGCTTCAAGCTCTTAGTTGATTTTTAAAGTATAAAACCGTTTCTAATTCGTCTTCCCTATCCTTAAATATCTTTAACTGCTTTGCAACGGCAACAGCAAATTCAACATACGCATTTCCTTCTGCAGTGATTACATTCTCACACACCGTAACGTCTGCTTCGCTTTTGAATTGTGGATTGAGGTATTCAGCAAATTCTAATCCTTCAACTGAAGTGGAATAGTTCCTCTCACCTAACACATTGGCAGCGCCTAAAATAATAGAAGCACCACAAATTGCTGCGATCCACTTCTTCTTTTCATTAAAACGTTGAATGAGACGCAAACACTTCTCTTCTTTTATTACTGGAAACGGTTCTCCTCCTGGAATGATTAAGATATCATAATCATCCACTTGACAATCATCAATCAGCATATCTACCTTAATGTTGAAATTACCTGTGTTCTTCACCTCATTATTTAGTGAAATGGTTTCAACCTCGACATCACAAACTCGTAGCAAGTAAGACAACGTACTAATTTCCCATTCCACATACCCATCGTATAACAAAAATAATGCTTTCAAAGTACACATCCCCTTTAACAACATTTTTTGTTCATTATACCATTTTTAGAAATAATAGGTTTTCATCTTTAATGAACCCTATTAATCTATTCACTTATCCGAACAAATGTTATGGTTAAGTCCTTTTTTTAATGTATGTTGAGATAAAGTAAGAAAGTAAATGAACAAGAAAAGCGGTTACTACCAAAAAGGTCGCCACTTTAGTTGTGGCATGCATCTCTGACCACGGTTGACTAGTTATGTAGTAAAATGCAATAATACCAAAAATAATCATGAAAAAAACATGTCTATAATTCTTCATCCTGTTCTTCAACACTCACACTCCTTGCAAAAAAATGGCCTGTTCTGTTAGATCTTATTAATCCTTACCTCATTGAATTCAAGCTGTGCGTGACTTATTATACGGAATAAATCTTTGTTCGTCATTAGTAAAATAAACTATTTCCATATTTAGTTCCTGCTCATGGCCTGTCCAGACTATTAAAGGCTCATAGATCAGAAGACAATGTTATTTGTAATAGAACTTAGTTTGTCATCATCTTTATGGAGGCAGAAATTAACCATCATTTCCTTAAAGTTTGCACTGTTTTTTTCGTACTTGTTCATATCAAAGTAACGGAACCATGCCAAATAATTTTCAAGATAGTTTGTAGCAACACCGTTAAAACACTGAAAAAATGTTATTCAATTAATCAAACTGAATAATTATCACTTTGATACCTTCAAATATAAAATTGCAACCCCCAGTAGTATCAATAGCCAAAAGTTCAGATGTTGGGTTCCTAAATTTCTTCCATTTATCTGCTAAATTCTCTAGAATTTTATTAAATTCCATATTATTTCTTCCATCTAAGAGTTCTAGTTTTATTTCAATAGTATGAACAACCATTCTCAGAAGGACATGCTTGGATTAAATATTTATATTAAAATGTTTTTGAGCTAATTTGAATATATGTAAAGGATGTGAGAACCATTGATATTCCAATAGTTCTCGTATCGAAGTTAAGATAACTCCGAATTCACAGCGTTAAGTCCGTTTCTAATACGACCCCCTATTTGAATTAAAATGGGATTTGTATCCACTATATACCTAACCTCAAACTATTCAACTATTATAAAATTCTATGCTTTTCATAGTTTCCCATTCACTATCATAATGTATGAATGGAAACCCTCCCTTTTTATTTATGTGGAATTTCTGATTTATCAGAAATTAAAGAGTGGTTTAATTGAAAGGCTGTGAGAAGGACAGTTGTAAGCTTATAATTGTCTATCGTATAGAAGAACCAATTGAGAAAGTGATTTGACTACCGGTAGGACTACTACTACTACTACTACGTGACTCACTAACACACAAAATGATAACTAATAATATAAATAATACCAAAACAATACTAATGTCAGAACTCATATGAACACCTCCAATATATAAGAATATTATTATCAGCATTTGAAGCACTAATAGCATCCTACACAGTTATATATTCAGTTGGAACAACACGTAGCCTAATTTATCCTACACCCATCACAGAATTTAGAGCTACTATATTTTATGAAAGATGGACTTACTTTGCTTGTACTCTAGTCAATATTGTGTACTTGACTATGAGTGTCGCAGCTTCCGTGCATGGGCGAACAAAATATATGAGAAGAGCCAGTATCTTTAAATAGCATCATTCTTTAAACAACTAGCTGTTACTCTTCACTATAGATAATACTTGTTGTTAAACAATATGGCCCTTTTCTATAAAAATAGTAAACTAAAAAAAGCGCGTTCTTTGAAACGCGCTAACTTCTAAAAAATAGTCAATGCCTTAACTTTCC
This sequence comes from Bacillus spongiae, assembly GCF_037120725.1. Lineage (NCBI taxonomy): Bacteria > Bacillati > Bacillota > Bacilli > Caryophanales > Bacillaceae > Bacillus > Bacillus spongiae. The sequence goes on along the minus strand of NZ_JBBAXC010000029.1, from coordinate 13,379 downwards.
ACTGAGCTGAGCATATATTTTCGTGGTTTCACTTTTTTCATGTCCGAGTACGCTTTGAATTACTTCAATTGGTGTTCCATTATTCATCATGTGAGTGGCATAACTATGCCTTAATTAATGCGGATGTATGCTCTTTTTTATTCCAGTACGACTAGAGATACGTTTTATTATATATCGAATTTGATCAATACCCATACGCCTCTTTCGCCTTCTTTCTGTGATAAATAAACATTCTTCCTACTCATCACGTGAATCTAAGTATCTTTTCAACCAGAGGGACCATCTAGTATTGAAGTACACTTCTCGTTCTTTACCTCCCTTCCCATGAATAATTGAATTGGTAGATAAATTGAGATCATCGCGATTCAACTTTACTACTTCACCAATACGGCAACCCGTTGAGTAAAAGAACTCAAATAATGCATTTCCCATAGGAGTATTACATGCTTGACGAAGATGTTCAAATTCAAACTCAGCTAGAAACTTTGGAATTCTCTTCCCCAGCTTGGGCTCTTTTAATCTAGCTGCAGGATTGTTCGAAATTCCGCTTCCTCATATGACTTGAATTCAAGATAAACTTGTTGAATATTTGGTAGGGAAGTATCATGAAGATTTCCTGTTTCCAAGCATAAAAACCGATAGAAAGATCATTACCACTCATGCGTATCGCATACTAGTGGCAGCTGAGGAGTGGATTAGTGGTCATGACACGATGCTAAAAACCTTTGGGTACTATTACTATAAGAGTACAAAAGATGTCTATACACTTATGAAAACCTTCGGATATGCTTCCCCATCTATCACGAAATACAACGGAATCCGTGAAGATGAGATTATTGATAGTTTAAAGGATTTCCAGTTATGATTTACCTATGTTACACTAATATGGATATTATTTGAAAGGAGTATAAACTATATGTTTTTATATGTGGAATTTATAACCCTTTTTGCTCCGTGGCTACTTTATAGGATTATTCTTTTTTTAGTAAAAAAAGAATTTTCTCTTCGAACTGAGTTAATTAATGGCTTTTTCTATTTTTCATTAATTTTTATTTACTATTTGACCATTGCTCCTTTTCCATTTATTTTCTACGAAAAAGAATATTACTTTGCTTTAATGAACCTTATTCCTTTTCAAAGTATTTACGGATCACTTTCTCATGATTATTTTATGGTCCCATTGCGCAATATTGGTGGTAACATTCTCTTATTTGTTCCACTGGGATTTATTATTCCTCTTAGATTTAAACTAAGTAAACTATCAAAAGTATTATTTGTTGGGTTCTCGGTTTCATTAACCGTTGAAATAATTCAATTTTTGTGGCTACCTGGACGCTCTCCTGATGTGGATGACTTGATTCTTAATACCCTTGGTGCTTTAATTGGATTTCTTATTTTTAACTCCCTAGTTATGTTATACGAAAAATTTAAGCGACCATTAAGCGAATTGTTGGTTTGGAATAAAGTTTGATCAAAAACATCTTACAAACCTTAATATTATTGGTAACAAAAAGAATCCATTTTGAAAAGATTGATCAAAATGGATTCTTCTCCTGAAGATTCAATGTGAATTCCCCAAAAAAAATCGATCATTTTCTACCTTGGCTATTCGACAATTGCGCCCTTTTTAAATGTTCCTACATCTTTCCTAGAATAAAACTGCTTTCCTGCGCTTTCACTTATTAACAATTTTATCAACCTAACTATTAATAGAGGTTATTGGACATTTTCTTAACGATTAGTATTCCATCCCCAAACTTCTTCAGCATATTTTACACAGATGTAAGATAATCCGCCTTCTAGATCGGACGTATCCATTCTTAAATAGTTGTCTTCCCCCAGTTTCTGACCTGAGATTAAAAATGTATATACATTTTCGTTCCTCTCTCCATCAACCTTGAATAAAAAGACAGAGGAATCTTGTTTGATTTTCTCAATAATTGGAAGAAAATGATTAAGATTTATGCTTTCCAAGTTTTCCTTAAACTCCAGGTCTTTTAATAAACGTTTGTATAACGTTTTATATTTTTCAGTATTCATATTAAAACCCCTCTTAATTTGTATGTCACTACCAATATAAGCTATTCAATAAGCACGCCCTTATGCTGAAGAACTAAAATCAAAAATTGAACTTTATAATAATAATGGTATTTCTATGCCAAAAGGAACTGATTTTACAGTTCCTTTTTATACATATTTACCATAACAAACAACTATAGCCAATCTGTGCTATCATCAGCTAGCCTTTGGAAATCATTCATAAAAACACTTGCATGATAACCATCACAAACTGCATGATGAATTTGTAGTGAAACAGGTAAGAATAATTCCCCATTTTCTTGAAAATATTTACCGCCAGTTATTATTGGTAGCAGATAGTCTCCACCATTATTAATATTCAAATTTAATCCAGTAAAAGAACTCCAAGGAATCATAGATATCGGAATACTATTTTCTGGTATAGGAGTCTTTGGAAACATACTACCCGTACCATTGTATTTTTCTACATCTTTTTCATATTGAGAATAAAACTCAGAAAACGTAGTTAAATTTGATGACCAAATGCATGAAAATGTGCATGTCTTTTTATCAAAGATTGTATAAGAAGGTAAAACCTCCGACCAATAACCTAATATTCCTTCTGAGTTAAAATTGGTTCTGAATTCTCTATGTGAATTAACTATTCTTGTAATCATAAAAATAAACGCAGGATATAACTTAAAATTCTGTTTCTTTAAGTTTTCCATAAGAATATTAATATTTATTTCATTCGTTATACTGAATGTTGTTTGTTGATGTAAATAGTGTTCAAAATACTCTTTTCGATACCAATTTTTACGGTCTATTATATTAAATTTCAATTTCAGCGCCTCCTAAAGTTTTTATTTGGTTTTAGGAGGCAATTTTGACTGCTTTCTTCATCATATTCACCCTTTTGTAAATGAGAATACAGCGACATTCTACGTATATCTATAACTATAGTCAAATTCTTCTTCATGTTTTAGCAAAAATATCTAGCTAAATTATTAAGTAGTATACAAGAATATGGCCCGATTCAAAAAGATAAGGGGCTTCTTTATTCCAGAAAAGCGCACGATAGTCGAAGACTTGAATTCGAGATAATCATGAGTCAAAATTATAATTCCCCATTTTCCACTCCAGAAAATAGGTATCTAAAGTAATTTAAAATACATCCCTAATGTGATTAACTTTTGAAAATGGGATTCTATTAGGAAGTTCTTGTACGCTTTTTATTTATGGTCCTCTTCTCTAATAAATGGGTATAAAAAGCAATTGAACCCAAAAGAAATGAATAGATGGCGAAAACAGGGAGAATACCTACTAGGTTAACTGAAAAATGATTTTCATTCCCCTGGATTTCTTCGCCCCCTAAACTCGGACCACTAAATAACTCAATCGATACGAAAGTTAGTTTAAATATTTGTACGAACAAAAAAATCGTCCCAATGATTAATATTAATCGTGACAGTTTTTTTATAGAAGGTTTACGAAAAGATAATAGTTTCTTCAATTTAGGTTGCTGGTTTCCAATTTGCTTGATCCAGTTCCAATGTAACCCTAAATGGATTCCGACTATCAGTAGTCCAAGGACAGCCGAAACTATATGAAGAGCAACCCAATTTATGCTAGGGAAATGTCTAAAATTAGGAAAGATAACCTCGGAAATTAATAATCCACTTACCATTATAATGAACATAACTAGTAAAAGGGTGAAATTTAATACGTAAGATAGTAATGATTTTCCTTTTATTCTTCTTGAGAACATTTTTTTGCTCATCCCAATAATCCATTCTTTGTTTAAGACTAAATGAATAATTAATGCTGCTCCCAAGAAAATACTAGCTATTTCATGAAATGCTATACTAGTAACGCCTGGAGCAAATAATAAGATGAACGTAATTGCGATTGTTAAATCAAAACAAAACTTAAAGCGATTCTTTTTCATTTTAAGTCCTCCTGAAAACAGCTTAAATAATTTTTACTTAATGTACTTCATTTATTTATAAATCTTTTAATATCATTCTGATTGCCTTGGAAGCATTTACATCATGTTCTTTTGCATAATCATTAAGTTTCCTAAAAGACTCTTCGTCTAATCGAACATGTAATGGAAAATTAAGCTTCTCTGACTTATCTTTTCTTGGTCTACCTCTTTTTGTTCTCCTATTACCTTCTTCATCCATCCAAGACTCTATTGTAATCGAACCATTCTGCTCAATAATTTGTTGACAATTATGCTTCTCCCAAAGTTCTTTCGCTTTCTTTTTATAGATAATAGATAATTGAATTTCTTCATCGCTAAAGCCGATAAACTTTGCTTTCTTATAAAATTTCTCTTTCAACAGTTGCTCTAACTCTTCGTATGATGAAAATGTGATTTGACTATTCATTAAAACACCCCTTTTTTGTACTACAAAAAATATTGTATCATATTTTGTAGCACAAAAAAAGAAAATGGTCGCTAACTTAAAAGAACTTTAGTATTGGTTAGGGAAAAATTTGATCAAAAACATCTCACAAACCTTAATATTTCCTCTAACAAAAAGAATCCATTTTGAAAAATATTGATCAAAATGGATTCTTTTCTAGAAGTTTTTTAAATTTTCATTTTATGATAGGTTTAATCATTATCTGTCCTTGATCTTCCACAAAGAAAAAACCCAACTCACCCTTGATATGCTCCCCTTATAGGCTCGATCACAGAGTTTCTGCTCTAGTTCGTCACAAGACTTGTATAAACTGTAAATAAACTTGTTATTTCGAATCAAAATGCCTGTACCAAAAACGGTAACAATCTATCAGTATGGGATTTTGTTTATGTGAATGGGTTTTGGACCTACAATACGGTCTGTCACTTTTAGAGTTATTTTGTACTCGTTTTAAGTGCTATTTTGCACTGTATGTAAATAAAAAAAGGTCCGATTTCCCAGCATTAAAATTGGGGAATTAGACCTTTTGGTTACTTCGCAATCGCACCCGATTCCTGAAGACTTGAAATCAAGACAAATTGTTTATCTTCCTCAAACTAAGCCCTCGTTCACAAAGGAAATATTACCAAAAAAGGATTTCACTCCTTTTTTATATACACAATCTTTTTTTACAAATTATGTATCTAAGTTTATATGTCCTTACAGTATTATCTAAATAATCAAGTGTTTCGTCTATTGAACCGGTTTCTAATATTTCGGTGGTATCAAAATGATGTATTAAGTCTTCCTCACTAAAAAAGTGTGCTACCTTACCTGGTTTATATTCAAACGTATTTTTTTCTACCTCTAAACCATCTCCAAAAGATTTATCTTCGTTTGAGAAACAAGTAAAAAATAGAATCCCATTTTCAGTTAACTGATCTATACACTTTCCAATTAATAATCTTCTTTCTTTTAACCTAAATAATTGTAAGAGGTTGTAGCAATATATTCCATCGTATTTTTTATTAGAAAAAGGCATGTCAAATATAGATCCTTCAGTGAATTTCGTCAATTTATCTTCTTCTAATGCTATTGCTATAGCATTCTTAGATATTTCAATTGCATCAACTTCAAATGTAGGTGATAAAACCTTAGTATTTCTCCCATACCCTGCACCCGGTACTAGTATTGTTTTTGCCTGGTTATTTAGAAAGACTTCTTTAGCCATGTTAACTGTACAGCTTGGTTTCTCTCCCCATACCATTCCATTACTAAAACGATTATTCCAATATGAATGCAATTACCCTCTATCCTTTCCATCTAAAGTTATCATTTAAAATTAAGTGAAGTATGTAATCCTATTCTTTCTAATATCAGTATACGTAGACTATGATTTTTCTTTAACTTATTACTAATTATTTCAAAGAAACAGATTTCAGACAATCCTTTACTCCATTATTTTGATCACGCCTGCCAAGTCCAAAAAGAAAGGGGCTTTTCATTCCAGAAAAGCCCCCGATTGCCGAATACTCGAAATTGAAATAATTATAAAAAGATTTTCAATTAGAGCACCAGTTAATGTAACTAACTTTTTAAAATTCTCCTTTTGCTTTTTCGATAACATCAATAATGAACGGTTCTTTTTGTTGGGTGTATGTTGGTCTGTCATACTTATATTTAGTAGCAAGTTCATCTTTTAGCAAAGCGTATTCTTCAGCCACTTCTGGATAATTTCTAAGGTAATTACGAAACAACAGTTTCTCAACCCATTCTGTACTATGTATTTCACAAATATGTAAATGACAAGTACCTCTACCCCATAACCCCTTTCTAAAAAATCTCCTATCTGTTATTTCTGGTTTTGGAACATACTCAAATTCAATTTCGCTTAAAGGAGAAACAAGGGTTGATGTGTTACTTAAATCCTCTACTCCTACCATAATATCAATGATTGGCTTTGCTTTTAATCCCTTTATTGAAGTGCTTCCAATATGTTCAATTCCAGCTATTTTATCACCAATAGCTTTAATAATTTTCTTTCTCTCATATTCAAATTGGTTTTCCCATTCTGAATTATACTCATTCAAATTTACGATTGGTTTTGTCATTACTTCTCCTCGAAAATAAATAGACTTTTTTAGTTAAATTCTATGTGAAATGCAGGAAACCTTCTTCTATATTACGGCCCTTTTCTTGAATAATAGTAGAATTATTTATCGATACATTTTTATTGCTTGTGCACTTTTATCAAAGGTCACATTGTTAATCGTCCGCATAAATGAACCTGTAAGTACAATATTATGTATTCTTATAAGTTCTATAAGGTCTTGGAGATGGCAATGAAGTCAAATATTCTACTACTTTTTCGTACTCTTCCTCGGTAATCTCGAATGGTTCCCATTCTCCAGCTCTAGGAAAACAACCCTCTAATAACATTTGATTAAGTATTCTAAGCGAAGGAATAACCTTATCATAATCTGACATTTACAGCATTCCAGTATCAATAATCAATTCGGCAACCGAACCTTCCTTAGATACAAATTTATTATTAGAACCATATGCTTCTGGAAATAATTCATATTCTAGAGTTCTCAGAGTCTTCTTTCAGAACATTACATTATCTTCAAAGTTATATCCATACAATCTTCGAACCGGGGATTCGATATAAATTCATATTCTCTCTCGACATTCTTTACCGACGTTGCGAAGGATAAAAGCTTTCTAATATTCGATTGAATAGTATTCGAATAAGTTTCCTTCATAAAACTCATCTCCTTCTTGGACACTTGTGCGCTTTTCTTTAATAACTTTTAATTTCCTTAATTAGAATTTAACTTATAGATTTTATCAGCTCTAAATACACTAAAAGATGAAATGATTAGTGAGACCACTGTAAACAAAACCCAATATTGGTTTCCATTAGCCGCCAAAATTATTGCAAATACACCTAAAATATTTGAAGAAATAAACCCAAACATTGTTTTTATATCTTTTAATTTAGACCAACCCATTGTTTAAACAGCAACCTCCAATTCAATTATTTCTTATACCAAAATCGCTTATAACCTTCCTTATTATAACATCTATATTAATTTCGTTATTCAACAATCTGGCCCTTTCCACAAAGAGCCCAACTCATACTCCTGAATTGCGCCTGATTGTAAAATAAGTGTCAGCATGTATTTTTTGGTTGACCTTTTTTATAGGGTCTTATAATAGCGGTAGTCGGGGTAGAACGAAGCGCCCGTAGGACTAGATTCCGTTTAAACAAGCAACCCTATGAGTTTACAAGAAGCTTAAGGGTTACCGACTAATAATTATCAAAGAGGAGATAGATAGATGAACTGGTAATAGGGATGTATCAAAAGGCGAAATCCAGGTTCAAGCCTTTTTAGACAAAGGGAAACCTTATCGCAAAAGCTTTAGCATCAAGCGTAATCTAGATGGTTTAGATGGGTTATTAGATATCTTGGAAGAGGTTATAAAAGTATCAGATGGGATAAACCCTCGGTTATCCTGGAGGAAAAGGGATAAGCAATTTTCATTGAAAGATATAATTTATTTGAGGTAGATCGCCTGTAATGAAAACGAACTTATTTTTTTGAAAGGAAATGGAAATTTTATGTTAAAATATTTTTATAGATTTTAAGAAATTCTACCTACTTTAACGGTCATTTTAGTTAAGTTGCTATTTAATTCGAAAATAGGGAGGCTATAAATGATAAAAAGTTCTATTTTATTTTCGCTAGTAATAGGAATCCTTCTTATAGCAGGATGTTCTGATAAACCACCTATGCCCACAGTTAGTGTAGAAGGTGAAAGTATCCAAGTTGTAAGAGCCTCCTATTGTTGGAGTAAAGGTTGTATCGACACCGCTGGACCCCCTGATATATTAGAAGGAAAGGTTCCATACCAGGTCCAAATGGGCGAAATCATAACCATCAAGTTTGAGAATGGACCGAAGCCGTCTAACATTTCTGTATCAAGAATGCTCCACTCGGACCAAGAATGGATAATAGATGAACTAATCAATGATGTCCTCACTATTCCGAATGAAGAAGGTATTTATTATTATGACTTTCATGCAAATTGGGATTCTCGTGGAGATTCTTATTACGCATTTGTTATTGAAGTGAAATAATGGATGTTTAGTAAAGAAATTTAAAATCATGAAAAAAACACTTGGAATATCCAAGTGTTTTTTTGTTAATTTACTGCTAATTAATAGCCTTTTATGACCGAATTTACCTTTGCTAAAATACTAATAAATTAGCTTGTTATTTTAACTTATCTCACCCTGAACCGAACCCGTTAGTAATTAACAGTTCTTTTTCTATCTTTTGGTATTGAAATCTCTCCTTTATACTGAAAAGTGCCCTTAAGATGACCATATCTCATAAGGTAAAACGGTACTACTTTTTTTCATCTATTCGAAGTCTTCAAACCAACATACAATAAATTTTACCTTTTCATTGAAAAAAACGGAGCCATCAATTCTCTCAGTAGCTATAGCATTAGCCCATCCTTTTTTCCAATGCCATTTATTTGACATCATTTCAAGTATACTTTCTGCTTTTTCATTATCAATAACGTTTAATGTTTCTAAATTATATCTAATTACAAACCAACCATCAATTTTAGGATATGGATCATTTTCCATTAATTCATAAGTAGTTATAAATGGCTCTATTTTCATTTTTAACTCTTCAAATATTTCCAATGACTCGTTCTTATTTTTACATTCTATAAATAAAGAAATTGAAATCACTTTTTAGTGCCTCCTATAATTTATTATGTAATATTATTCTATCATTTAGCATATAGTACAATTTTGATTTTATATTATCTCGAATTCAAGTCTTCAAGATAAGGGGCTTCTCTATTCCAGAAAAGCGTCCGTTCGTATTATAAGGTCAACCGGAGTTATTATATATCTGGTTGACCTATTTTTTATAGATTATTCTTTAGGTAGTCGGGGTAGGACGTGAGCGCCCGTGGGACTTGATCCCGTCGGCTATACTGTCCACCCCCTACTTGTAGAAACATGTTTGAGGCTGGTTGGGGCAGAGACCCCGCATAACAAGCGAAGCTATGACACTACGAGATAGACAGGGGCTACCGACAAATTTACCAAAAGGAGATGTGATAACGTATGGATCCAGTGATTGGCCTGGATGTCGCAAAAGACGTGATTTTTTTAAGTTTTTTAAAGAGGTGAAAAGCCACGCTGAATTATAACCTGTCATTGTTTTTGAATCTACAGGTCACTACCATGAACCTATTTTACAGTTTCTCGAGGAAAAAAGGATTACGTACTATTTAGTGAATCCCGTTGTTTCTTACGAAACGAAAAAAAGTAGTCTTCGAAAAGTGAAATCAGACCCAGCTGATGCGAAACATTTATGTGAGATGTATTACAAAGAAGACTTAGTTGCCTATCAACGAAAGAACATTCAAACGATGAATCTGCGAAATCTGAATAGACAACACGATTCTTTAACACGGAACTATGTCCAACTGAAACTTCAGTTTCAAACGATACTAGATCAAGTATTCCCTGAATATAAAGGGGTTTTTAGTAATTTATATGCGCCTTTATCCTTAAAAACGCTATTCCTCTATCCTACTTCTCATGAAGTATTAAAAATACCAACGGAAGAATTAGCTACGGAAATGCATGGTATAGGAGGAAAAAGATCGTATGGGTGGTTTTATGAAAAGGCTTTGAAGTTAAAAGAGTCGGCAGAACGGAACCCATTTAAGAAGACATTGTATCAAAGCCATTTGGTTACGCTAAAAATGTATATTCAAATGCTTCTTCAACAACGTGAGTTTCTGAACGTACTAGAAAAGGAAATCGAATCGTTAGCGATGGAGTTTGAGGAGTATGAGATTCTTACATCCATCCCAGGGATTGGGACTAAAATAGCAGCGACACTTATTTCAGAAATAGGCGATGTCACGCAGTTTAGTCACCCGAAAAAACTAGTAGCTTATGCCGGGATTGACCCAAGGGTTTACCAATCTGGTAAGTTTACAGCTACAATCAATCGAATTACCAAAAGAGGATCTACTAAGCTCCGTCAAACACTCTATACAGCTGTTCAGTGTGGATTAACCAATAATCGAAATGTAAAGATACGAGCGTATTATGACAAAAAAAGAAGTGAGGGCAAGCCTCACAAAGTAGCTATCATAGCTTGTGCCAACAAGCTATTGCATTGGATTTATGCCATATTAAAGCATAAACGAAAATTCATCGCATAAACCAATACAATTAATTACACAACTTACAAAAACTTCAATTAGCGACATTGAAGCTTCTTTGTCATGTATATTTTTATTATATCACCTTAAATTTGGTATAATCACTTAAAAAGTATTGACTTATATTAGCTGGTATTGCCGAATATTCGAATTGAAGAAATCTAATATCAGGATCGTCCATTAAATCCCTCATTACTTGAATAGTAAGATGAATATTTACGTTTATCATTTTAGACCAATATTTCAGACCTTCCAAAATTACTTTCAATATCATCCATATCACCTTCTCCAAGTGTATCCTCAAATTTGTCTGATAATAACTTTCTTAATGTTGTGAGCCTATTAGTTACCATCTAGGTATTGAAATATAAATTCATTAACATTTTATTGCACCATATTTTTCGGGAGTAAACCCATTTGGCCAGATTGTCAAATTATTATAAATAGCTCCTTCCAAATAAGCTTCCTCTAACCTAACGCAGTTCATATTAGTACCTAATAACTTTGAATCTCTAAAATCTGCCTTCCAAACATCCGCTCCTAATAAATTGGCATTTGATAAGTCTGATCCACATAAATCTGCACCATTTAATTTTGAATTAACCATCTTTGAATTTAATAATGTTGTCCCTTTTAAATTGGCAACCATTAAAAATGCATCGGTTAAATTAGCATTTGTCAAAATACTGCCTTCTAAATCTACACCTCTTAAATTGGCACCAATAAAACTGGAATTTGTTAAATTTGTACTTGTTAAAATTGCTCGATGCATATCATAGTTGTCTAAAACAACACTTTCTAATGTTTCTGAATTAATTCTAATTTCCTTATCCGTCTGACTCTTAATAATTTGCATTCTTTACACCCCCTGGTTCACATTTTTTATTGCCCCAATCATAAGTATCAATCACCATATCATCCCACTTTACAACTTCATTAGGTTTTCCAAGAGAACTAGGAATTTCATCGATCTTTTTACCAACTACTTTACTTGTTATATACCTATAATCCCCATCTACTATTATACCTTTATCGATTTTTATTGGAGGTGGTACTTCCCCATTCGTAACCTTTTTGCATATCTATTTATAGCAGGTAATGAAACGGTATTCTTCATAGCTGCTCTTATATGTCGTTTGGGTCTTTCTTATGGATACTGTAAAACGGCTGTTCAATACTTCTTATGTCACTCCCATGTTTCTTTAACTTTCATTGAATCAACACCTTCACGATATCTGATTTCCCTATCTATTTCAAACGCTTCTTCATTCAACTTCGCTCAACTGATTCCTTCATCTGTATAAATGTGTATCAAGTTCAAGTTAAATTTTGGAAACGTTTTAACGAATAACGAGTATTGTAAGACCGTCTATAATTAAAAACAACCCTTATTTTTATCACTCCGTAAAAATCAAAATAAGCTTCTTCCTTTTCTCCTGTTTAAAACCACTATCTTTGTCGTTTTCGTATAAAATCCTTATTCGCATAGTAATTGTCTTCGCTTCCTTTTCTTACGCCAACACAACCAAAGCTCTTTGTTGATTGACATACTCATCCTATACTCATTTCACTCTTACTGTGTTTATTCACTAAAGTCCATTTAACAGCTATAAACAAAAAAGCACTCGTCGCCAACAGCTGGCCATCAAGTGCTTTCGAGTGTATAAAGTCATTTTAAATTTTGTTTAAGTTTTGAAGTTTATTGATTGATATTATGAGGTCTTATTATGTTTTTGACAAGTGTTACGCATTATGGTATAGCCTTCATGAGCTCTCTTTTGTTAGACCAGTAAATCAGAAATGATTTACTCCCTCTTTCATCAAAAATTGCTATCATGTTAATTAATAATTACTAGCAGTAATCACCATCTTCGTTAATTCCAATTGGATAATAGGGCATACCATCAATTATACTGTATAATTCATATGGATCGCCGTTTTTACTCAGCCAATCTACTGTAAAATCTTTTGGATTTACATACGAGTCAATGTTATTCTTCTGATTATAAACATTAAGTTCATGGCATTTTAACCAATATTCCCTAAATACGGCAACTACTCTTCCAGAACAACAAATTGGGTCAAATCTAGATCTAATAAACCGTTCAATTTCGTCTGTAGATTTCCCTTCATTCCCCAACTTACTTCTAGTAGCATCTAGTCTATCTTCTTCATACGATACTGCTTTATCTAACTCTATAACGTATTGTTCAAAAAGCTTCTCATAATTTTTCAATACCTTATTTACCTTCTCTTTCTATAATAATTATTTTGATCGTGATGTTCTTGTTCTATATTTATCTGCACCAGTCCATTCATTTCTTTCTTTACGAGTCATTGCGTATCCTTCTTGATACCAGTGAGATTTTAAAGAAGGGTTATGATCTGCTTCTAATGGCTTATTCTTCTCACCACAATATACACAAGTATAATTATCCCCTTTAAAAGTATCTCCTCTCGCATTTTTAGAAGGTGTGGTGGACTTGGGTCAATATCTTAGACACCAATAAGTTAACTTTTTATACAGATTGACGGAACTTATCTTCTACTTCCTGTGGTGTCTGAAAGTTTAATTGACTATGAATACGACGACGGTTGTACCATCCTTCAATAAACTGAAACAACGCAATCTTTGCTGATTCGTAATGTAAATAAGTAGTGTGATAGACTTCTTCCTTC
>NZ_JBBAXC010000028.1 GCF_037120725.1 Bacillus spongiae | reverse complement strand
CCTGAGCCAGGATCAAACTCTCCATAAAAGTAGTTTGACTTGCTCATGTTTTGTGTAAGAACTAAGTTCTTACGTTTTAGAATTAACGTTGACGTTTCGTCTTTTCAGTTTTCAAAGTTCAATTTACATCGTTTTGAAGCGACTTTTAAATCTTACTATAACTCGATGTTATTGTCAACATTTTTTTAAAATGTTTTTAACTCGAATTTTGTTTTTTGTTGCTCTGTTATTAGCAACGAATAATAATATATCATCTTTTAATTTCTAACGCAATAACTTTTTTATATAAAATTAATTTCTAACCAATTTACTATATTCATTTTTATTTTGCTATTAGTCAAAACAAAACCCTCCCAACTATTTCACTGTTAGGAGGGTCTCAAATTTATTGATTCTTAATCTCTATGTCTCATCAACGGGAACAGTAATACATCACGAATAGAAGGAGAATTTGTTAACAGCATGACGAGGCGGTCAATCCCTATTCCAAGTCCACCAGTCGGAGGCATTCCATACTCCAACGCTTCGACAAAGTCATCATCCATCATATGGGCTTCGTCATTTCCAGCTTCCCTTTCTACTAATTGTGCTTCAAAGCGCTGCCTTTGATCGATTGGATCATTTAGCTCTGTAAAGGCATTCGCATATTCACGACCCACAATAAATAATTCAAAACGATCTGTAAAGCGAGGGTCCTCTTCATTCTTCTTCGCTAATGGTGAAATTTCTACAGGATGACCAAAGATAAAGGTTGGCTGAATTAACTTATCCTCCACCTTTTGTTCGAAGAACTCATTAACAATATGACCGTATGTCATATTATCTTTAATTTCAACCCCATGCTTTTTCGCTAAAGCTTTTGCTTCCTCATCATCTACTTCCGACCAAAAATCAACTCCAGTATGCTCTTTAATTGCATCTACCATATGGAGACGTGCCCATTCAGGCTCAAGATTCACCTCATGGTCACCGTATTGAACCGTAGTAGAACTTGTCACTTCTTTTGCAATATGAGCAACAAGATTTTCTGTTAAACTCATGATATCTCTATAATCAGCATACGCTTCATATAATTCAATCATTGTAAATTCTGGATTATGACGAGTCGATACACCTTCATTACGGAAAACACGCCCAATCTCATAAACTTTTTCAAGTCCGCCTACAATTAGACGTTTTAAATGTAACTCTATCGCAATTCTCATAAATAATGGCATATCTAAAGCATTATGATGGGTAATAAACGGACGGGCTGAAGCTCCTCCTGCAATTGAGTGCATCATAGGTGTTTCAACCTCTAAATACCCTTGATCATCAAGATAACGACGCATTGCTTGAATGATACGACTTCTTGTAATAAACGTTTCCTTGCTTTCTTGATTCATAATTAAATCAAGATAACGTTGTCGATATCGTTGTTCTACATCTTTTAAACCATGATATTTCTCCGGAAGAGGGCGAAGAGATTTACTTAATAGCTCAAAGCTGGTAGCTTTTATTGAAAGTTCTCCTACTTTCGTTTTAAAAACCACTCCGGTTACACCAACAATATCTCCAAGGTCCGCCATCGTAAACGTTTCATATTGCTCTTCTCCAACTGTATCTTTACGAACATATAACTGAATTTGTCCGGAAATATCTTGCATATGGGCAAAGCCTGCTTTTCCTTTCCCACGTTTCGTCATAATACGTCCAGCAATGGTAACCTCTGCTTTTTTCTCTTCAAGTTCTTCCTTTGAGAACGCATCGTATTCTTCTTTAATTTCTTCTGCAATGTGCGTTCGTTCAAAGCGTTTCCCAAATGGGTCCATTCCTTTTGCTCGAAGCGAGTCCATTTTTTCGCGACGAACAAGCAATTGGTCATTTAATTCTTCATGACTCATCTATTTTCACTCCAATACATTTTTTATCTCTTTTAAGATTAAAGTCATTTTATACTCTACTATTGTACACAATTCAAACGCAAGACACACCTTTTTATACATAGATAAATGAAAAACTGCCAGTATTCTCACTGGCAGTTTTCATTATCCTACTTTTATAGCGTTTTCTTTCGCTTCTACTTCTTCAACAAGCGCCTGAAGCACACCTACTAATTCACTCCGTTTTGTACACTCATTTATAGCATTACGCGCTTTTGCATTCCCTCTAATTCCTTTTAAATACCACGCTGCGTGTTTTCGCATCTCACGAACAGCAACGTTCTCATTTTTCAAATCGATTAGTCGGTCTAAATGGAGTGTGCAAACATCAATTTTTTCTCGAACAGAAGGTTCACCAATTAACTCACCAGTCTCAAGGTATTGAACTGTACGATAAATCATCCACGGGTTCCCTAGAGCTGCTCTACCAATCATGACTCCATCGCAACCTGTTTCTTGCAACATCCGCTCAGCATCTTGAGGTGTTTGTACATCACCGTTCCCGATAACAGGTATGTTAACGGATTGTTTCACTTGACGAATAATATCCCAATTCGCTTGACCTTCATACATTTGCACACGAGTCCGACCATGCAATGATACCGCTTGGCCACCCGCTCTTTCTATTGCTTGAGCGTTTTGAATAGCAAAAATATGCTCTTCGTCCCACCCCATACGCATTTTTACAGTAACAGGTTTATCCACCGCATCTACAACCGCAGCTACCATCTCATATATTTTATTTGGATCAAGTAACCACTTGGCACCAGCATCACACTTTGTGATTTTTGGAACCGGGCAGCCCATGTTAATATCGATAATATCAGCGTTCGAGTTTTTATCTACAAATTTTGCAGCTTCCACAAGTGTTTCCTTCTCACCGCCAAATATTTGCAAGCTTAATGGCTTTTCTCTCTCATCAATGTAAAGCATATTCATTGTCTTCTCATTTTGAAAGATAATCCCTTTATCACTTACCATTTCTGCGCATACAAGTCCTGCACCGAACTCCTTAACAGTTAAACGAAAAGCTGAGTTACAAACTCCTGCCATCGGTGCCAAAACGACTTGGTTCTTCATTTGTATATCGCCTATTTTTAACAAGTATAATAACCTCCTCTAATTTGGTCATAACGATTATTTAGAAAGGTGACATTCACCTATTTTTTCACTTTCGAAGGATTGAGCTCCTCTTCAGGAACGCCTAAAACCTCGATGATTTTCTCTAATAGATCGCGAGTCGGCAAACGGTTTCCTCTTTCTACTTCCCCTATAGCGGACACCGATACCTCTAATTCCTTCGCAAATCCTTCTTGAGTATAACCTTTTAGTTTTCTAAAAGCACGAATGCGTCTACCCCAGATATCTGCTTCCATAATCGAACTCCTTCTTTATCAGGTATTTCATTCATCATTTCTATTAAAGAGGTGTTCATCTCCGGAAGCACGATTTTCGGTTCAATCTCAAGAAGAGGGATAAGCACAAAGGCTCTTTCATGCATCCGAGGATGAGGAACGATAAGTTTCTCTGTTTCCATATTGTCTTGATTATAGAGTAAAATGTCAAGGTCTATTGTTCGAGGACCCCATTTCAACACTCTCTTCCGTCCGAGGTTATTTTCAATGAAAAGACTGTAATCTAGCAATTTCTCCGCTGTAAGTGCAGTCTCTATTTTAATGACCATATTCAAAAATTTACCTTGTTTTTCAAAACCAACTGGATCCGTTTCATAAATCGAAGAAACTTTTAGTACTTCAATTTCCTCATGAACATGTAACGCTTTCACAGCTTGACCTAAAAAATATTCTCGTTCATCCATATTTGAACCTAGTGACATATAAGCAATAGATTTCATCTTATCTCCCTCTATTAATTTCAATGGCAACCGATTTATAATGACCTGGTATTGGTGGGTCTGGCTTAATTACTCTGACTTTTGTTAATTGTACTAGTGGAAATTGTTCCAATATAGCTGATGCTATCTTTTCAGCAAGCGCCTCAACTAATTTAACTGGTTTTCCTTCAACAATCTTCTGACAAAGCTGATACACTTCACCGTAGTTAACGGAATCTCGCAGATTATCACTTTTCCCTGCTTTTTGTAATGGAAGAGAAAGCTCTAAATTCACACGAAAGCGCTGGCCAAGGGTTGTTTCTTCCGAAAACACGCCATGGTATCCATAAAACTCCATTTCTTCAATTAAAATTTTATCCAATGGTAACGTCTCCTTCTAGTAGCGCATCCATCATCGTTGCCATTCGTTTCATTTCCTTCACATCATGCACCCGAATCATTTTGCAACCTTTTTGAATTCCATAACAGATAGTAGCCCCTGTACCCTCCAAGCGCTCTTCGACTGGTAAATCCAACACATGTCCAATAAATCGCTTTCGAGAAGTTCCGAGTAAGACAGGGTAGCCTAAAGCCACTAGTTTATCTAATTCTCTCATCATTTTTATATTTAAGTTAACATCTTTAGCAAACCCAATACCTGGGTCTAAAATAATATTATTGTCTTTTACCCCTGCTTTTTTCGCTAACGTAATGCTTTCTTGAATATCTTGCAAAACATCTCGTACAAAAAGCTCATATTGTTGATTCGGTCGGTTATGCATTAAGATAATGGGTACTCCTAAACTCGCTGCCTCGTTTGCCATTTGAGAATCTCTTTTCGCTCCCCATACGTCATTAATAATGTGAGCACCTGCTTCAATGGCTCTCCTCGCCGTTTCTGCTTTATACGTGTCAATGGATATAGGAACTTGTACAGTTTTAGACACAGCTTTAATAACTGGAATTACACGGTTTATCTCTTCCTCTAGAGAAACAGAATCATGACCTGGCCTTGTCGACTCTCCACCGATATCAATAATATCCGCTCCATTAGCAACCATCTCTTTCGCACGACGAACAGCTTCTTCTACTTCATTATACTGCCCGCCATCTGAAAACGAATCTGGTGTAGCATTTAGAATCCCCATAATAATGGTTTCTTTTCCGTACTTTAGCGTATATGGTCCACATTGAATTTCCTGAATCATATTTTTCCTCCAATCTCATGTCGACTCCAAAGCTTTTCTGTTTTCTTTTTATAATAATTAGACAATAACTGAAAGACCTTCCCTTTTCGCCCAGGAAATTTTTCATCACATAACTTATTTAATGGAACAATCTCTTGAATTGAATTAGTAACAAATATTTCGTCTGCCTTAAGTAATTCATCAACCGAATAAAGCCCTTCTTCTACATTTATCTCTAACCTACTACTTATTGATAAAATGAATTGGCGCGTAATTCCGTTTAATATTCCTGTCTCTACACTAGGAGTATAAAGCTTTCCACCCTTATACCAAAAGATATTGGATGTAATCCCTTCTGCAACATATCGGTGTTCCGTTAGGAAAATCCCTTCTCCATCTGGAGATACTCCGAGTTCTCTTTTTGCAGCCATATTATTAAAGTAATGATGTGATTTCAAGCGGAAACGCGTTTCGGGTGTATTACGCTTAAGATTTAAAATTTTCCCTTCCTTTTCAGAAGACGGCAATGATGGAGGTTCTTTCTGAAACACAATAATCGTCGGGTTATCATATGCTGAAGATCGAAGCCCAATATCTCCAACACCTGCTGAAACATTAAGACGAACATAAGCATCTCTTAATTGATTTCGTACTTGAAGCTCATTCAGAATAGACAATATCGTTTCTTTTTTTATAGAGTGAGATATATTTAATTCTTGAAAACCACGATGGAGTCGCTCTATGTGATCATCTAGTAAAAATGGATGTCCGTTATACGTTCTAAACGTTTCAAATAAACCCATTCCATATAAAAAACCATGGTCAAATGGAGAGATGACCGCTTCTTCTTTTTTTACATACATACCATTCATATATAAATACATGTTACGACCCTTTAACAGCTGCTTTTCTTTTTGAGTATAAGCGATTTTGCTCAAGAAAATTTTTAAGGAGGCATTTTCCGGATTCTGTCATCACTGATTCTGGATGAAATTGAACCCCTTCTACTGGAAATTCTTTATGCTTAATTCCCATAATCTCCCCTTCTTCTGTCCATCCGGTAATGTCAAAGCAAGAAGGAAGGGTTTCTTTTTCTACAATTAATGAATGATATCTTGTCGATACTAAAGGGTTTTTTAGTCCTTGGAATACGCCACTTTGATTATGATAGACATTTGACGTTTTTCCGTGCATTAACCTTTCAGCTTTAATGACTTTCCCACCAAATGTTTGAGCAATCGATTGTTGTCCAAGGCATACACCGAAAATCGGAATCTCACCGGAAAAAGCTCGGATTGCTTCCAAGCTAATACCTGCTTCATTTGGCGTACACGGTCCTGGTGAAATCATTAAATAGTCAGGGTTTATTGTACGAATCTCATTTATTGTTACTTCATCGTTCCTCATAACAATTATTTCTTCTCCGAGTTCACCTAAATATTGAACTAAATTGTACGTAAAGGAGTCATAATTATCAATCATCAGTATCATGTTGTCTTTCTCCCTTCCCCTCAGCTAAGCTTTTGGCTTTCCACAATGCCCTTGCCTTTTTCAAAGACTCTTTATATTCATAAGTTGGATTGGAATCAATCACAACTCCAGCACCTGCTTGAATAAAAGCTTCATCATTCTTGGCTAATAATGTACGAATGACAATATTCAATTCAAGGTCACCATTAAATCCAATCCACCCAATACTACCCGTATAAATTCCTCTTCGAACTGGCTCTAGCTCTTCTATTATTTCCATTGTACGGATTTTGGGTGCCCCCGTAATCGTCCCTCCGGGAAACATAGCTCGAATTAAATCTACACCGTTATTATCTTCTCTTAACTTCCCTCTTACATTAGAAACAATATGCATAACATGTGAATACTTCTCAATAACCATAAATTCATCTACTTCTACTGTACCGTACTGACATACACGACCAAGATCATTTCTTTCTAAATCAACAAGCATCACATGCTCTGCACGCTCTTTTTCGTTTTGGATCAGCTCATCGGCAAGCTCCCTGTCCTCTTTTTCATTTTTCCCTCTTGATCTCGTCCCAGCAATTGGCCGTGTACTGACGTCCAATCCCGTTTTTTTCACAAGAAGTTCAGGAGACCCTGATACAATTTTAAATTCTGGTGTAGACATATACGCCATGTAGGGTGAAGGGTTTAACGTACGAAGTTCTTCATAAACTTGGATTGGTTCTGCATATAACGGTTTCGATTGTCTAACGGATAAATTGACTTGAAACACATCTCCCTCTTTAATGTAAGAGCGGATCGCTTCGACTGCTTCTTTAAATTCGGCCTCTTCCATTGAGACATTTAAAATATCCTTATCTGAAGTTCGTGTCTTTACGACTTTATTTGATGAAATGGCTTCTTTCCAACTCGCTACCACTTCGTTAAGAGTAGCATTATCTTCCCCTTCTTCCCCTCTTTTCATGACAAAAAGCGTGTCTGACTCGTGTTCATACACCACCCATTCATGAAAAAGTAAAAAATGGATCATGGGCATATGAAGGTCATCTTGTGCTATATTTGGCAACTTTTCTATTTTCCGAGCATAGTCATAACTAATATAGCCGATTGCCCCCCCTTGAAATTCTGGCAACCCCTCAACCTTTGGAAGCGAGAATTTCTTCATCCAATCTTGCAGCGTGTATAACGGATCACCTTCTAAAAAATACTCTCTATCTGATTCTCGTATTTGGATTCCGTTTTCTTCTCCTTTTACAACCGCAAAAGGTTCCAACCCAGCAATACTATATCTCCCACCTCGTCCGCTTTCAAGCAAAATATGATTAGGCTGATTTACACTCTTCGCTTTATATGCACAAAAGAACTCTTCTTTTGTCATGTTCACCTTTTGATATAACAGTTGTGTCCTCTTCATAAGCTGTCACACTCCTCATTATCTATGATTCCATCATACAGTATGTAGGCATTCGTTTCATTTAAAAAATTCCCCTCTTACAACATAAAAAACAGCCCATTCGGACTGTTTCTTATCACTATTCACTTCAAACTCTTCTCTTTACAACAAGCATTAATCAAATTGGTAAAGCGGCGTACTTAAATAACGTTCTCCATTACTTGGAATCACGGCAAGTACTTTTTTTCCCTTCCCTAATTCTTTGGCAACTTGTATTGCAGCCGTAATGGCTGCGCCTGAAGAGATTCCACCTAGAATTCCTTCTTCTCTTGCAACAATTCTTGCCATTTCAAAAGCCTCTTCATTTTTTATCTTAATAATTTCATCATAAATATCAGTGTTTAAAATGTCAGGTACAAATCCTGCACCAATCCCTTGGATTTTATGAGGACCAGGTTTTCCACCAGATAGTACAGGGGAATCTTCAGGCTCAACAGCGTAGATTTTAATCCCATCAAAATGTTCCTTTAACACTTGCCCAGCTCCCGTAATCGTTCCGCCAGTTCCAATACCTGAAACAAACGCATCAAGACCATCGCACATTTGTTCTACGATTTCCTTCCCCGTCGTTAATCGATGAACCTCAGGATTAGCTTCATTTTTAAATTGCTGAGGCATAAAATAGCCCTTTTCTCGTGCCAGCTCTTCTGCCTTTCTAATAGCGCCACCCATTCCCTCTGCACCTGGCGTTAAGACGAGCTCCGCTCCATAGGCCATTAAAAGGTTTCGGCGTTCTATACTCATTGTATCTGGCATGACTAACACTGATTTGTACCCTTTAGCAGCAGTAACCATCGCCAGCCCGATACCAGTATTTCCACTTGTCGGCTCAATAATCGTATCACCCTTCTGAAGCCTACCGTCTTGTTCCGCTACTTCTATCATTGATAAGGCGATACGATCTTTCACAGAACTTCCTGGATTCATATACTCTAGCTTCAAATACACTTCAGCACTATCTTCGTCAGTCATTCGATTCAGCTTCACTATTGGAGTTTGACCAATAAGATCAGCAATTGAATTTGCTACCCTAACCATTTCTATCCACCTCTAATCCCAAGTATTTTTATCGGTTTATTATAAACCTATCGAAATGATCCATCATTTGTCAACTATTAAGAGTATACTTTCTAAATTATATGTAAATTTCGTTTTTTATACCTTTTTTTTAGGCTATTATTAAAGAATAGGAACGAATTGAAAGTTGAATGAAGAACCATCACACTATAGTCGCTTTAGTGTTTCTAATAAATATAGAAATCAATTCTGGTCTATCTTCATAAAAAGAAGCAAAACTGATAACAGTCGCCTCTTAATTTGATTCTTTATCATAAAATGATTTTACTTGGAATTCTTCATACAAAGTTTTTGGGGAGAACAAACTCTCTTGTTGCTCTAACGCCAGTTGACGATGAATCTTTCCCTTTACCTCTTCAAAAGAATAATCTTTTCCCTCTCTCTTTTCTTGAACCCATATGACAGCAAACCCATCATTCAATGGAAACGACTCGCTCCATTCACCAACCTTGAGCTTGCCTACAACATCCCAAAAGGATTCGGAATACATCGTACTATCTTTCGATATATAGCCAAGACTTCCACCTTGCGAAGCACTGTAAGGGTCAATTGATTGCTCCATCGCTAAGGCTTCGAAACTGGAACCCTCTCTTAACTCTTTCACAACCTGATTTCCCTCTTCTATTTTTTCAACAACAATGATAGAAAGAAGAAAAGAATCGGGTATTGAATAAAAGTGAACATTCTCATCATAATAACGTTTTAGCTCTTCTTCTGGTATTTGCACGTCTTTTGTTAATAATTTTTGTAGAAGTAAATCAGACCGTATTTGTTCTCTCAATAGGTCCACTTGGTCATCCCACTCTTTGTCATAAGCATTGTAAATGGATTGGATAAAGGTTAGTTCTTGTTCTATTTCGGTTTCACTGACAGAAAGATTAAATTTCTCTCCAGCTTCTTTCATGACCTTTTGGTCCACCAATACCTCGAGTACTTCCTGACCATAACGATTTTCAAGAGCAACCAACCACTCTTCTCGCGAGATGGTTTGATCACCGATTCTAGCAACAACTTCAGTTGATGCTAATACTCCTTCATCTTCACTAGACGCCAACTCATCCGTTGTTTTTAAGAGAAAGAATAAAGTGATCATATTCGTTACAAGCAAACAGGCAACAAACACTTCAATTCCCCTATTCATCTCTCTCCTCCCAAGCTAGCTTAATTCGCTTCTTCTTTTAACTCCTTTAATTCTTCCTTTGAAAATTGATAGGTGTTATTACAAAAGTGGCAATGAGCTTCAGCACTTCCTTGCTCTTCAATGATTTCTTGTATTTCACTTTTGCCTAGGCTAATAAGAGCAGCTGAAAAACGGTCCTTAGAACAATGACACTCGAATGAAATTGGTAATGATTCTAGTACCTTAATATTTTCTTCTCCTAGCACTTCACCAAGTAGCTCCTCTGGATTCAGCCCTTTTTCGATTAAAGTTGAAACAGGAAGCATTTGGCTTAAACGTTTTTCAATTTGCGTAATAACCTCATCAGACGTTCCTGGTAAGAGCTGTATAATAAAGCCTCCTGCTGCTAATATTGAATTATCAGGGTTTACAAGAACTCCTACCCCAACAGAAGAAGGGATTTGTTCAGATGTTACAAAATAATACGTAAAATCTTCACCAAGCTCCCCTGATACTAGTGGAATTTGGCCAGAGAAATGATCCTTTAAGCCTAAATCTTTTACAACTGTCAATGTACCCGTTGTACCAACTGCTGCCCCTACATTCAATTTCCCTTCTTGATTTCTTTCTTCAATATGAGTTTGGGGATTCGCCACATACCCTCGCACTTCTCCTTTTGCATTACTATCTACCAGAATAGCTCCTAAAGGACCATCCCCCTCAACTTTAATAGTAAGCTTTGCGTTACCCTTTAACATAGCACCCATCATTACACCCGCTGTGATCGTACGGCCTAGTGCTGCTGACGCTGTTGGCCAAGATTGATGCCTTCTTTGCGCCTCTCCCACCGTATTGGTGCTTTTTACTGCATAGGCTCTAACTTGCCCGTTGTATGCTAGTGCCTTTATTAAATAATCATTCATTCTCTGCACTCCTCTAATGTAAGTTTCGTTTGTAAATTAAGCGTAATCCCTTTAGCGTTAAAAACGAATCCACCACATCAATTACATCTGTTTCTTTTGCTATTAATGATGCTAGTCCACCTGTTGCTATGACCAAAGGTTCCTTCTTACTCTGTTGTTTCATCCTATGAACAATTCCATCAACTTGTCCCACATAACCATATAAAATCCCCGCTTGCATTGCGGAAACAGTATTCTTACCGATAATATCATCCGGTCTGGCAATTTCAATCCGAGGAAGCTTAGCTGCTTTAGAATAAAGGGCTTCCGTAGAAATTCCAACTCCCGGCGCTATTGCTCCACCCATATATTGTCTCTCTTCATTGATATAACAATACGTAGTTGCTGTTCCAAAATCGACGATTATTAGAGGACCACCATATTCATGGATTCCAGCAACAGCATTTACAATCCGATCCGCTCCTACTTCACGAGGGTTTTCATATTTAATATTTAACCCTGTTTTAATTCCAGGTCCTACGACAAGTGGCGTTAAATTAAAATATCTTTTACACATGCGCTCTAACGCAAACATTATCGGCGGAACAACAGAAGAAATAATAATACCATTGATTGAGTTAAAACTCATACCCTCATGCTCAAACAGGTTTTTCACAAGCATTCCGTATTCATCTTCACTTCGATGACGATTCGTTTCAATTCTCCACTGAAATTTCAAATCATCTTCTTCATATACACCTAAAACAATATTGGTATTTCCCACGTCTATTACAAATATCATTTTTACACCACACTCTATAGGTTTTAATTGCCCTCATCATACCATAAATTACAGCTTAGTCGTAACTATATAAGCTATCCGTTACACCCCTTAAAGAAGGCCATTGTTTTATTTTTACGCTTTTTCATTAACGAGAATCTGTCTCCATCTTTCACCTTTACTACACTAAGAAGATAGACTTTCAGATTCCCTAATGACAATGATTGTTCAGCTTTCCTGTACTAATCTTTCAAAAAAAATAAGACGCCGAGGTTATCGGCGTCTTATAAGAAATTATTCTTTCGTTTCGGATGTATTATCCGTCTCTTCTTTCTTCTGAATGTTTACCTTTACTTGATCCGTCTCTCCTGATTGCGAGGAGGAAGGTTGCTTTCGCTCTGGAAGTTTTCCATGATCAATCAAATGTTTAATCTGACCTGCATCTAAAGTCTCGACTTCAAGTAACGTGTTTGCAACTAATTCAAGTTTATCACGATTTTCTGTCAAAATAGTCTTCGCTCGTTCATAAGATTCTTTAATAATCCTTTGTATCTCGAGATCGATGTCATGAGCAATAGCATCTGAATAGTTTTGCTCATTATTAATATCTCTCCCTAAGAACACTTGTCCTCCTTGTGAAGAACCAAATTGTAACGGGCCTAATTTTTCACTCATTCCAAACTCTGTAACCATTCGACGAGCAATTCCTGTAGCACGTTGGAAATCATTATGTGCTCCAGTTGACGCTTCACCAAATGTAATTTCTTCCGCTACACGTCCACCTAGTAAACCGACAATTTTATCTAACAACTCAGGTTTCGTCATAAAGTAACGATCTTCTTTCGGTAGCATAACAGCATATCCGCCGGCTTGCCCACGAGGAACAATGGTCACTTTATGTACCATTTCTGCTTCATCCAACACTAAGCCAATGACTGTATGACCAGCCTCATGGAAGGCAACAATGTTACGCTCTTTCTTGGAGATAACCCGCGTTTTCTTAGCTGGACCTGCGATAACACGATCTGTCGCTTCATCAATATCCGTCATGTCAATGAGCTTCTTATTTTGACGAGCAGCCACTAAAGCTGCTTCATTTAATAAGTTTTCAAGGTCAGCTCCTGAGAAGCCAGGTGTTCTCATAGCAATTGCATTTAAATCTACATTATCATCTAATGGCTTATTACGCGCATGTACTTTTAATACCGCTTCACGACCATTAACATCAGGACGATCAACCGTGATTTGACGGTCAAATCGACCAGGACGTAAAAGGGCAGGATCTAAAATGTCAGGGCGGTTAGTCGCTGCAACGATAATGATTCCTTCATTAGCTCCAAAACCATCCATTTCAACAAGCAACTGGTTCAGCGTTTGTTCTCGCTCATCATGTCCGCCACCAAGACCTGCACCACGTTGACGCCCGACAGCATCGATTTCGTCAATAAAGATGATACATGGTGCGTTTTTCTTTGCATTTTCAAATAAATCACGTACACGAGACGCTCCAACACCAACAAACATTTCAACGAAGTCCGAACCACTGATAGAGAAAAATGGTACACCTGCTTCACCAGCAACAGCACGGGCTAATAATGTTTTACCAGTACCAGGAGGTCCAACAAGTAGAACCCCTTTAGGAATTCGAGCTCCGACCTCTGCAAATTTACGTGGGTCTTTTAAGAATTCTACTACCTCAACAAGTTCTGCCTTCTCTTCATCTGCTCCTGCAACATCTTTAAATCGAACTTTTTTCTTTTCTTCACTATATAGCTTTGCTTTGCTTTTCCCGAAGTTCATAACACGACTTCCGCCGCCTTGAGCTTGGTTTAGTAAGAAGAAGAATAAAATAAAGATAATGACAAATGGTATGATTGTCGTAAAGAACGAAACCCATCCACTTGTTTCTTTGGCTTTGAGTGTTTCAACGTTTACATTATTGTTATCAGCTAGAGTAAAGATTTGATCAATCACTCCAGTGGCACCAACAACATTAGTAAGGAAATACTCATCACTCTTATATCCTTCAAGCTGACCTCTTACCTCATACACACCACGTTCTGGTTGTATGGTAAAAGATTCTACTTTACCCTCTTCTAACTGAGTAAGAAACTCACTATTTGTTATATTATTGGTTGGCTCTGCATTATTACTAAAATAGCTAACCACTCCAATTATCACTAGAAAAATCAGTAAATAAAAAATGGTATTTCTAAAGATACGGCTCATCCCTTACCTCCTCCCACGTTCAAAAAACTATATTCAATAGTATCATAGTAAATCATGGTATTTCAACCATTTTAAACCTTTGTACCTGAGTGTACTAATTTCATTATTCACTTATATAATGTTACTTATTCAGCCGTTGTATAGACTTCCGGCTTTAAAACACCTATATAAGGAAGATTACGGTATTTTTCTATATAGTCTAACCCATAACCCACAACAAATTCATCTGGTACTTCAAATCCAACATAATCTGCTTCAATATCTGCTTTTCGACCACTCGGTTTATCTAAAAGGGTAACAATTTTAATTGATTTCGCCTTACGGTAGCGGAAAAGTTCGACTAAATAACTAAGAGTTAATCCACTATCAATAATATCTTCAATAATGAGGATATCTCTTCCTTCAACCTTCGTATTTAAATCTTTGACAATCTTTACTTCACCAGATGATACGGTTGAAGCACCATAACTAGATACATCCATAAAATCCATTTCTAAATATGTATCCATTCGCTTAATTAGGTCGCCCATAAACGGCATTGCCCCTTTTAAAACACAAATCGCAAGAGGAAAACGGTCTTGATAGTCTGTTGTTAGCTGTGCACCTAATTCTTTAATTTTGATTTGAATTTCTTCCTCACTAAACAAAACCTTTTCAATATCTTGTTTCATTCCTTTGCATGCCCCCTAGAAGATGATTCTTTTTTATAAACAAAAACAGTTGGTACAGACAGCCTATCCTTACTATCTTTAACTAACTCAGATACCTTCAATGTAGGAATCCATAATATAACTCCGTCATTATCTGTCACAATTGGCCATGTATTTCTTTTATCGAGAGGAACTTTCTCATCAATAAATATATCCTTTACTTTTTTCGAACCATTCAACCCTTTTACCTTCATTCTATCTCCAGGTTGTCGTGTCCTAATATGAAGAGGGAATGATATTTCATTTTGAGCCAACTGGATGCACTCAACTTGATGATTTTCTTGATATTCTTCTGATATTGAGAAAACACTTCCTGAAGGTATCGAAGTGGTTTCACCTATTGTTAGTTGAAAATGAAACGGTTGAAGCACTTCCACTCCTTCTGAAATAGTAAAGGAACATGTACCATACGACTTTGTTACAAATAAATTATTCGGAAGATGTAACGTACCAGATGGATGCTGCTTTTGTATTAAACTTAATACATCGTAAATATGTATAGCCGATAAAGAGCCTGGCTTTTGCTTATAAAGATAATTTAATATTAGATGAATCCCTCTCCTTTGTAAAGGAAGAGGTATTTCTAAAAAAGAAGTAATTGATAAAGTTACTTTCCCATGCTGTATATCCCATATTTTACTCATTTTTTCACGAGTTATTTCTAACAAAAATTGGTCATCTTCATACATCTCTTGACTAAAGCGCTGATAATGCCTGTGGACGTGGGGATTCTCTTTTTGAAGAAATGGAAGTACTCTTTTCCGAAAACGATTTCTCGTATAGTTCTCTTTAAGGTTGCTTGGATCTATTCGAGGATTGAGTCCATGATATTCACAATACTGTACAATATCCTCTTTCGATAAACATAATAAAGGCCGTATGATTTCCGCTTCGGCAAAATTTCTTCTTAACGGAATTCCGATTGCTTGCGTACTTGACCCTCTTGTTAAAGACATTAATACTGTTTCAATTTGGTCGTCTCCATGATGCCCGAGCGCTAATTTTGTCGCAGAATACGTAACGATCGCTTCCTCGAATGCTCGATACCGTAATAATCTCGCTTTCTCTTGAACCCCCCCTTGACTACCTTTTAATTCTTTACTGACATCGATACGCTTGGGTAACAATGGAATGTTATTTTTTTGACAATAATCCATTACATACAAAAGGTCACGGTGTGATTCTTCGCCTCTTAGCATATGGTCAATAGAAATTGCCATTACGTTTATGTTCCACTTCTCTTGATTAGAAAATAAATAATGTAATAGCATCAGCGAGTCAGGGCCACCCGAAACCGCCACAACAATTTTGTCGCCCTCTTGAACGAGATCATGCTGTTCAATAAATTGGTTAAGTACTTGTTCTACTTTCAGCATTATGAAACTCCTATAGTGTAAGTTGATGTCTATCTATTGTAACAATTCTTTGTCCTTCTTACAGCTTTCACACTATAAAATCTCACCGTAAATATACAAAAAATATAAAAAGCCGAGAATAAGGACAACCAACAATGTTTCCAATCGATGGGCCCATTTAGATTGTTTTCTTTTTTTATAACGACTTGGTGATGATTTTACATGCTTTTGCCCCTTCCCTTTATTCCTTGAGTGGGATGAAACCTTATTAGACATCAACTCAATTATATCCTTCCTCATGTCATTAGCCGATTGGTACTTACCTCTTAAAGCATATTGTACAATATGCTTATATGGAATTAACTCGTTGTTTTGTTCTACTATTTGGTTAAGTTGATGTATTCCACCAGCTTTTTTTTCTATTTGTTTGCCATAAGCTAAATTAATCATTATCATTCCTATCGCAAATAAATCATAACGTTCATCCGCTTTTCTAGACCCCATTCCCCAATACCCTCGGTCAAAAAACTCGGTAAACTCTTTAATTCCTCTACCTTTCATTGTTGTCCCACCTACATCAATACACCGGATTTTATATGGTGGTCCTGTTACAATTAAATTATCTGGCTTTAAATCTCCAAAAACCCATCCCTCTCGATGCATCTCATCTAAGTTAGCAAGGAGCTGAAGCATTAGTACCGGAACCCAAGCAAACCCTTTCTTGTCGACAAATACTCGTACATTAGGGCCTTTTATAAATTCCATTGTATAAAACGGAACGATCCTCTCCCTTGTTTGCCAATCATCGACATCCATAAGAGAAGGTGCAAGATTCGTTCCTTTTACGTTCATAAAAGCTTTTAAAACATTCACTTCCGAGGTTACAGAATAGCTGTTATCACATATTTTCAACGCCACTTCTCCTGAATTACATTGAGCTAGATAAACTACTCCATTCGCACCGTACCCCAGTTCCTTTACAATGGTGTAGCATTCTTTATGCCATTTCCCCTTCACCTTAGTACCTAACGGCAAACTAAAGGGTTTCTTCAAAGTATTGTTCATCATCATCTCGACCAAGTAAATCTCGTAAAGAACGTTTTTTCTTAAAGTGTGTTAAAGCGGTCTGTAGTGCTGGTCCTGTCGGAGTAATACCACCGGTTGACAATTTTGAAAATACACTTGTCAATGATTCTAATTTAGGTGTCCAATCCAACAACTTTTCGACATCTTCCCGCCTGCCTGGAAAGACAAACAAAGAAAACATATTTTCACCCATTCTAGCATTTAAGCTTAAAGAGAGGTCTAGTAAGGATTCCTTCACTGTAGGTAATTTATGTTTCATACTGGCACTACAATCAACAAGAATTAATACCTCCATATCAATGGACTCTCCTAGCTCATCTACAACTTCCATTACCTCTCCTCGCTTTTCTGGAGAAAGTTCTTCCATAGAAGCAGATTCGCCTAGTATTTGTTTTAACTGATTGTTGACAACACCTTGAAGGGTTTGAGTCATTGCCTTTCGTGTCACCATTTGAACGGTTTGGGAAAGTTGTTGGGCATAGACAACTTGACTGACTCCGCCACCAGATAACGCAATCCCCTCAATTTCAGCCATTCCTTTTTCATCAATCACATCATTTTCCATAACTCCAATAACATTTACGGTTATGCCTTGCTCTTTCGCTAAAGCAGCCACCATGATTGGGTCTCCTCCAGCGTTTGAACAACCATCTGTAATCAATAGCACTTGCTTTAATGTTCCATGTTTCAAGGATATTCTCCTCCTAGTGTCGTAGTTACTAACATACTCGACAAACTTAAGAGGAAATATACGAACGCCGTTTATTTTCAAAAGTATTATGAAATTTTCTTCTTTTTTCTATAATAATTAATTGGAATAGTTGCCCATTTTGGCGTATTATGACTAACCTTAGTTACAACGACCGTCATGTCATCCTCAATATTCCCAGAACGAGTACGAATGACCTCTTCCATAATCAAATCAGACAATTCCTGTGGGTCTGATGTATTAATCTCTTTAATTTTCCGCTTCATCCATGCATCGTAATTTTCGACATGCTTTGGACCTTCAAAAACTCCATCACTCATCATAATAAGTAAATCTCCCGCCTTTAACTGTTCCGTTACTACATCCACATCAAATTCGTAGAACATCCCCATCGGTAAATTACTTGCTTCAATTTTGAATACTTTGTCCCCTCTTTTAATAAAACTTGGTGTAGATCCTACTTTTAAGAAATTAGAAGTCGCATTATGCAAATCTATCATGGCTAAATCCAATGTCGAAAAGATTTCATCAGTCGTACGTAAAGAGAGAATAGAGTTAACCGATTTAATGGCTACCTTCTCTTCGATACCCGACTGTAGAATTTTTTTTAATAATGTTAACGTTTCGAGACTCTCATAATGAGCCCGTTCTCCATTCCCCATACCATCGCTAATGGCTACAGCATATTTGCCAGCACCAAGTTCGATCATTGAATAACTGTCTCCAGAAACTAAGCCTCCTCCCTTGGCTGCATGTGCTACCCCTGATTCAATCGCATAATTTTTCGCAGAACCTAACATAGCGTGACAAGTACCGCTTGGAAAAGTAGCACATTCTTCTTTTTGAACGACCACCGTTTCACCTAGTATATCTGATAACATGGGGGCAATTAATTTCTCACACGTTCCTTTTCCACCACAGTAGGGAATCGTCATATCAATATCGACATTACCTTTTTCTAAACTGAAAATATCTACATGTTCAATATCAATTCCGAAATCCTCTAATGATTCTAAAATTTGTTCTTCTTGTATTTCATGGTTCTCCCTTTCTTTTTGAATTTCTTTAGCAAAGTCTCTCATA
This sequence comes from Bacillus spongiae, assembly GCF_037120725.1. Classification (NCBI taxonomy): domain Bacteria; kingdom Bacillati; phylum Bacillota; class Bacilli; order Caryophanales; family Bacillaceae; genus Bacillus; species Bacillus spongiae. The sequence goes on along the minus strand of NZ_JBBAXC010000028.1, from coordinate 14,818 downwards.
ACTTCTGACACTCCAAGGAGCTGCTCCGCAACTAATTTCCTACTTTCTTTCACTTGCTTTTTTAATTTTAAATTAGCTTGATAAAACGTAAGTTCTTTAGAAATGGCATCCTGCATCTTATCATTTCTAGTACAATGTTTCTCTAAATCTCTAGTGAGCCTGGGAGAGAGAGGAATATTTCCAATATCATGTTCATAAATGACATCTTTCAATAAGTTATACGTTTTATCGAAGTGATTAGCCCAACACTGCTCTTTTTTAAAACATGTTTGACACGTTTTTTCTGTTACATTGCTTAAAAAATAATCTAATTCCTTATCATCATGATCCTCTTCTTTTATGTGATCAAACTGCTTAAAACTATTTGATAATGCTTCAAATACAGAAGAAAATTGCGAAACACGGCTTGCAGTCACATCTCGAATTTTCCTCATATATATTTGTTGCTCTTGATGATATTCATTCGTACCAGGAATAAATTTAGCCAATTTATTCGTTAAGGTATTCGGGGTAATTAGAAGCAGACATATAGCAACCAAAGATTCATAAACGGTTTGGGTTAGGATCGTATTTGCTTCCCCATACATTCCCACTAAAAGAGTGGCAATCATTAAGCCGATTGAAGCTCCAACTTTTTTACCTTCTTTCATAATCCCCCCGAGCAGGCCCGCAAATGCAAGTAAACTCATTTGATATAAAGAGGTTACATTGGATAAAGAAAATATTAACCCCGTGACGACCCCGACTGTTGACCCAATCGTCGCTCCTGCAACGAAAGCAAAAATAAGCACTAAGTATCTAGCAAATATATGTTCAATAGAAAGATCATAAACGGTCCAGCCCATCGTTCCTGTCATGACCGAAGCAAGAAGAATAATAACGCTCACAACTTCTTCCGTTTTTAGTGATCTTTTTCGTTTTTGAATGGATAAAAGAGGAATACTTTGAATAAAGATTAATGTAAGGATAAAAGCTAGTCCACCTTCAATAGCTGACATTACCCCATCAAAAAGAGTAAGTTTAAATTGTTGCATAATATAAGAAAAGCCAAAACTTGAGATAAGAATGGTGCCACACACAAAATAAGGGAGAGAAGTAAAATCATCCTTCCTCCATTTTTTTGTCATTCGAAAAACAATAAGAAACAAAGTAATACTAAAAAATGTATAAGACATACTCGAAATGGAGAGTGTTAAGCTACCAGCTAATAACCCGATAAAAGCGAGCGGTGAATGTTTACGTTTAATAACATAGACAACTGCAAAAAATGGCAAAGCAAATGGCATTAAATGAGATAAAATTAGTGCTCGTCCAAGTAAAAACCCGACCAACATAATAAGGATCCCTTTTTGAAGAAATAACCACTCCAATTTCAGTCGTGCATTTCTCAAACCTTTTGACACTTCGACATTTGGTTTAGCCACGTCTACACTTCGGACTGTTTCCATCGCCGTGTAATCCATTTTTGCCATTTATAACACTCCCCACTTTGATCTTTGGTGCTAATTATAAAGAGAATTATTTTCAAAACTTGTCAAAATAGGTTGTCCCCAAGAAAAAAGTCTTCGACGTAAATCAGCTATTATTTACGATTACTACAAAAAATCAGAAAATTACAACATTATATTTCACTTGTCCCCTGCTCATTTAATCGTTAACCATTAGATAGAAACTATAAAAACAATAAAAAAACACTTATATTATTGACATATTTATAGAAAGTATGTATTATAGATTTTGTGCTTTAAAACACATTGATAATATGGCGGTGTAGCTCAGCTGGCTAGAGCGTACGGTTCATACCCGTGAGGTCGGGGGTTCGATCCCCTCCGCCGCTACTACTATTATTTTGGCCCGTTGGTCAAGCGGTTAAGACACCGCCCTTTCACGGCGGTAACACGGGTTCGAATCCCGTACGGGTCATCGGCAAAAAAACTGAAATGAAGGAGGTCCAAGCGGCCTTTACCATTTCAGTTTTTTATTTTCTGCTTTTTTACCAATCTCCTTCCCCTACATAAACGTCATCACCATACCTATTTGGTCATATTCTCATAATTTTATTCCTATAGATAACCTATTGAGGTATTCGTTTTTAAAAGCTACGTATACCTAGAACGATTGTATTCAAGTTCGTAATATATTTCTCTATGAACCTTTTCTCTTTTGGTACTGAAATATACTTCGATTTTTACTATAGCCCCTTTCTTATCGAACAATTTTTTCACTTTTCATAATTTCTTATACATCTCACTGAATTCATAAGAAACTATTCACTTATAAGAATTTTTTTCTAGGAATTACTATGTTATAGAATGGACAGTCGGTCATATACAGTTAGGTAATAATTTTGAAGAACTGCAAGAAGAGAAGGGAAAAAGAAGTTAGACATGTTTTTTCATATTTAGAATAGTATTTCAAAATTATCGAATCCTGATAAACTTTCCTCTGTAACAGTTGCCTATGTATCAAAAGAAGTACCGGAATAAAAATATTCTATATAGGTACACTAGTGTATTTCTTTTTATTTTCATTACTAATCATGACAACATGAAGCTAAATTTATATATATAAATATGTTACGTTCATAATGAATGAGCACGGTATAAAATAAGGATGATATTCCAATTAGAAAAAGAAAAAAACAAGCAAATCCATTTTGGTTTGCTTGTTGGTCCTAGATAAACCTGCTATAAAATTATTCAGACAGCAAGTTACCCTCTTTTTGATCCTCTTCCGCCTCGTCTTGACTCAGTTTGACGCTTTAATGAAGAAAGTCGATCTTCACTATCTTTTAAAAAGCGAGCCATTTTTTGTTCAAAGGTTTCCTTTGGACGATAATCATTGTTAGAACGATGATTACTGCGAGAACGACCTGAGTTTGATTGGGCAGGCTTCGGTTGATCTTTTGCTTTACGAATAGATAACCCAATTTTACCATCACTTTCAACGTTAAGAACCTTCACTGTAACTTCATCGCCTACTTTTAGATGTTCATTAATATCCTTAACATAATTGTCAGCGACTTCACTAATATGGACAAGTCCAGTTGAGCCTCCAGGCAGCTCCACGAACGCACCAAAATTTGTAATACCTGTCACTTTACCTTGTAACTTGCTGCCTACTTCGATTGACATAAAAAAAATGATCCTCCTTAGAAATATAAAAAATAAACCTTACTATATATTATAGCCTTCCAAAAAAAAGAGTGTCAATAAGACAACATCTCTTCTTATGAATTCTATTCAGATTTAGGAAGGGTAAAAATAATTTCACCTTCATCAGACAAAAAATATTCTTTTCTTGCTAATTTTGCAATATACTCATCGTCATTTAACTTAGCAAGTTCTTCCTCAAGTAATAATTGCTCATCTTGAAGGCTCTGTAATTCCTTCTTTAACTGAGTGTGCTCAGCTTCTTTTGACTCTAATCTATCGGAACCAGAAAACAGGATAGAAATTAAACCAACTCCGACCATGATAACAATAGTGAAAAATACCGTCAACCTGCGAACAAGTCTTCTTTTATGTTTAGTGGCATTTTTTTTTCTTTTTTCATGGAGTCGAGCATAATCATTATTCATAGATGTGATGTTATTCGCCTTCCTCATCCTTCTGCCTCCTTATTTCTTTCTTTTCCATCTATTGATCACTTTAATCATAGTATTCTTACTTTTTTCAAAAACTCCTGCCAATTTATGATAATAAATTATCAAGTGTTTTTTTATTGCTTTAGGTATCAGCTTCCAAATGATTTTTATTAATAACGATAGTGGGGATAGCAGAATCTTGGAAACGGCAATTAATAGCTTTAATAAGCCATACATTAATCGATAGATAAATTTCGCCAAACCTATTACCACAACAATTATCACTGTAATAATCCATCTTATTGGAGCGATAATCAAGGTTTGAAACATTTTCCTACAAAAACGATAGACTGCAATAACAAGCTTAATCGTAAATTCCAACATTTTTACATAATACGATTTAAATAAAGCTTGGTAGGCACTAAAACCACAAAATAATGCTAGAAAGATGTAAAATCGGACCTCTCCAAAATTTACTACATACAAAACGTAAAAAATTAATAGTCCTTGCACTACCCAAAACAAAACATCATGAATAAACACAATCCACCGACTTCGATCAGGTCTCTTTAAAAAGCGATGATAAGTATCAAGAGCAGCTCCGAACACTCCCCCCATTCCTATCATCGCAATCATCGTATAGAATTGCGTCGTTAAACTCATCGAAACAACTTACTAAAGAATCCTTTAGCTTTCTCCTCATGATGTTCGTCAACATATATTAAATCAAAAACCTTCCCTTTAATTGAAACGATTCCTTTATCAACATCTAAATTCTTCATTTGTAAGTTCTGCCCTCTAACAGCTAAGAACCCCATCACGGTTTCTAATAAAAATTCTTCATTATCAAAACTTTCGACTTGCTTTACACCTGTGATTTCTAATATTTTTCGCCCTCTCATGATGACGTCATGCTCGACCACTTGTTTATTACTAATACTCTCATTATAATGGTTCATTCTTTTCCCCTCACCTTCACATAGTACAGGCTTTGTACTAAAGTGTATGTGAGAAAAGACTTTTTAGAACAAGCTATTCGCTTACCACTTGTTCCTCTTTTACAATCTTATACATTGAGGCAGCTTCCTCTTTCCTGATTATCTCTCGAAGGTTTTCGATTTGTAGTGTGACGAGCTTTTGCCCGAACCGAATAACAAGTTCATCTCCTACTTTGACATTGGAGCTTGCCTTTGCTTGAATCCCATTTATTGAAATTCGTCCTTGATCAGCTACTTCTTTTGCAAGTGTTCTCCTTTTAATCAATCTGGATACTTTTAAAAATTTATCTAATCTCATTGTTGCCATTCGTATTTCCCCATTTCTACTATTTTTTCGATTCTTCCCAAAACCTATCTAACTCGTCCAATGAAAAAGAAGTAAAGTCTCTACCACTTTCCCTCACTTTTTTTTCAACATATGAAAAACGCAAATAGAATTTTTCATTTGTCATTGCAAGTGCTTCTTCTGGGTGAAATCCATACAATCGGGCTACATTTATAAGTGAAAACAAGACATCGCCGAACTCTGCTATTTTTTTCTGTTCATTTCTTCCTTCTGCTTCTTCTTGAAATTCTTTGATTTCTTCTTTAACTTTTGACCATGCACCCTCAGTGTTTTCCCAATCAAACCCTTGCTTTGCTGCTATTTTCTGATAGTCATAAGCGCGAAGTAAAGCTGGTAAACCTTTCTCTACCTTATCCAATAAACTTTGATGTGTTTCTGCTTTTTCTTGTTGTTTAATAGCCTCCCAATTTACTATCACTTCATCCGCATTCTCCACTGATACAGTTCCAAACACGTGAGGATGGCGTCGAACCATCTTTGAGGAGATACTTTCGAATACATCATAAATGGAAAACATCGCCTCATCTTCCCCAATTTGCGCATGGAGCATGACTTGTAATAATACGTCGCCAAGCTCTTCAATCATTCCTTCAATATTATCTTCATCAATCGCGCTTAAAAGTTCATATACTTCCTCTATTAAGTATTTCTTTAATGTAGCATGAGTTTGCTCCTGATCCCAAGGACAGCCATCAGGTCCCCTCAACTTAGCAATAATTTCTTTTAAGGTTGCAAATTCTTTATATGTTTCGGTGAACTCTTGTACTGGAGGTACGTAAACACTCGTCAAATTACTTAATTTTGTATGGTGATCCAACTCATACAATGGTACTTCTTCTACACTTTCCGCTTTACTTCCTGCTGCAGTTATAATAAAGACCTTATGGTCATAAGGATATTTTTCCAATAGTGTAAGCTTTACTTCTGACGCGATAAAAGCATCATACACTTGGCCAATAAAGATAGATTGACTAATATGAATTTCTTCTTTTTTTAGTGCTGTTCCATCTAGTAATTGAAAACCTTCAATCGGGTCCACCTTCACAGCTGTAAAAAGAGCGTCAAGAAAACTTTGCCCACCTAAAACCTTTACATCTATTTGATTCATATCGGCTTTTTCAAATAATAGCTGTACCGTTTGTTCAGCAACAAGTGGGTGACCTGGAACTGCATAAAGGATAGACTGTTTCTCGGCATTTTTTATTAAAATCTCTACAATTTCTTGATAGACTAATTCAAACTGATCATACTTTTCATAGATGGAATCAAATGAATCATATTGTAATCCTTCATTTTCAAGGTCTGCTACAACAGGGTGCTCTTTAGTACGTAAATAAAGTTTATCACTTTTTAACAATGTACGATATACACCTAAAGGAAGCTGCTCTATATCTCCTGCTCCTAAACCGATAATAGTAATTGTATTTTTCATATTCGTCTCCTACCTCATGTTATCTTCGTTTTAGCCTCATTAATTTACTACCAAAAGGAAATAATTCAATTTCTTTATCCTTCAACATATTCCCATTTAACACAATGAATATATATACAACGCCACCAATCACAACACCACCCAAAGAGAGAACGGTCGAAGCAACACGTTCAGTAACAATTAAGAGAAGAATTTCTTCTATTTGCAACCAAGCTTGCAGTATTACCGTCATTCCCAGCAAAGCTAAGCTAGCTGCTAAATAAAATTTTTTTGATAAAAAGGGAATTGGAAACACATATCGAAGCACAATGATAAGTCCAATTGTCATCAAACCTAGCACAATTACTGTCGACAGTGATGCCCCCATTGTTGCAAATAGCGGAACCAACCATGCATTCAGTAGAAACTTTATGATGATGCCCATTAAGATAATAAAGGCTGGTAAATACAGCTTACCCATTCCATGTAATACACTCGATAAAGTCAGCACAAGAGAGCACAAAAGAATAGCTATACAAAAAACGGCGATCACACTTGAATCCTTACTATTCTCAAATAGCATTACATTTACCGGTTTAACTAAATTAACTAAACCAAACGACGCGCCTAATCCCACAATAAAGCTGACCTTTAATGCGAGAAGAATATTTTCTTTAACTGCCCTATCATCTTTCTTCTTGTGAGCAGCCGTAATAAGAGGAACCGCTATTAAAGAAAGAGAAGTTGCTACTACCGTACCTAACTGGATTAATGGCTGCCCTCGATCATATACACCCTTCAGGGCCTTCGCTTCGTTCTCAGCTATGCCACTTTGAACTAAATAAGTGTAAACACTAAAAGCATCAATAAATTGTAATAGGACAATAAGCATCCCACTAAAACAAATAGCAAAACCATGAAGGCCTAATATTTTCATTAATTCCAAGCTCTTCTTCCATCTACCTTTAAATTTTAATGAAAATTTATTCTGAGATCTTACGAGGAGAAAGCTTACTAACACAAGTATAGTCGCTCCCCCGCCTGTTAGAGACCCAAATAGAGCTCCACTTCCTGCTAAATATAAAGAATATCCTTCATTTATTAAAATAAAAGAACAAATTAATATAGTTGTAACGCGAACACTTTGTTCAACAATTTGTGATACAGCTGTAGGTAACATATCACCTTTTCCTTGGAAATAGCCTCTAAGGATTGAGATAAAAGGCAGAAATAAAAAGGAAAAAGATATAACCTTTAAAAGCGGTTCTAACTCGGAATCACCCATTAAAACCGCCATCCATTTCGCACCAGAGTAGATGCTAACAAACAAACAAATCCCCACTACACTTAATAGGATGAAAGCAGCCTGCAAAACAAGAGAAGCTTCTTCTTCATTATCATCGTATCTATCAGCAAGTAATCTAGAGATAACAACTGGGAAACCGTATGTAGAAAGAGCAAGGAAAATTCCATAAAAGGGATATACTTGTTGGTAAATATAAAAACCAACATCACCAACTATATTTTGAAAAGGTATACGATAGACCGCACTTAAAATTTTGGATACAAACGCAGCAATCGTTAATACCAACGCCCCTTTCATAAGTGTTCTAGAAGACACCTTACCTTGAATCATACACTCTGCCCTCCAACAATAATTACCAAACATTATAGCACAAAAGGAGAGTAAAGGTAGATGACCATAGAACGTATCCGTTCACCCATTTGACCACCACTACACTTTCTTTTTAAGAGAAAAGCCAACATGGTAACCTACTCCACAGTTGACTTAAACAACCTTACCTTTTGTTTAGCAATGTGAAAACAGAATAAAACAGGATTATAATAATTTCCCATACGTAAATAATTCTGCCTATCTTTCATAACCTTTGACTATATTATTGTAATCATGTCTATACTTGATGAAGAGTTATCAATATTAAGGCAAAAAAATAAGGCGGTCTAAGCCGCCTCTAATTATTGTTCCATCTGTCTCGCTAAAAAACCAGCTGCTGTTTCTACTGCTTTCTGTTCTACTTCACCTAACGTTTGGTCCTTTGAGTAGATAATGACAGTTCCGATAGGATCACCATTTGCCACAATTGGCGCAATTGTATAGGAGGATAACTCCTCTTCATAATCGCCCACTAATGACGCTCGTTCAACTTGTGTTTGCAAGTCAGATTTCCGCTCATCCATTACTTTCTCTACTAGCTCACTTACACTTTTATTTAAATAATCTTTTTTTGATCCACCTGCTACCGTAATAACAACATCTCGATCACAAATTAATACAGGACTACCTAGGCTATCAAATAATGCTTCAGCATATTCTTTAGAAAAGTCACTCAATTCACTAATAGGAGAATACTTTTTTAAGATGACCTCCCCTTCACGGTCAACAAAAATCTCTAGCGGGTCTCCTTCACGTATACGAAGGGTTCTTCTTATTTCCTTCGGAATAACGACTCGCCCTAAATCATCAATACGACGAACAATACCAGTTGCCTTCATCTATGTTGCCTCACTTTCATCAGATGATTATTTGGAAATGATTCAATCCAAAAGCATTCATTCCCAACATTGAGGTTAGTATCCTACATGAAGAAACTTCTATACATATACAGTAGTTATTTCTCAAAAATCATACATTTTCTATTAAAGGGGAATAATAAAAAATTTGAGTTCGAGAGCTTTTCTTCACTTCTTTAGTATGGAGCTTTTGTCATTACTCCTCTCCTTCTTTTTTTACTGTATTTAACTGCTTAATAATCCCATACGCCGCATTAAACCACTCTTCTAATGAAACCTGCTTTGTTTGAAAAACAATTTTTAACGAGTTATTCTCCAAACCTAAGCTAATCCATCTTCCATATTTGCTCGTTAATGCAAACACCTTTGATCCATCAATTTCGTTCGTTGCCTCTGGAGACATCAGCATGACAACTTCATTTTTCTTTTGTTTTATGGACTGAAGCTTTGCTCTTTTAGCATAAATTTTCATTTCGGCTACTTGAAGTAAATACACTACTTCTTTTGGGTACTCTCCAAAACGATCAATTAATTCCTCTTTCAACTCATTAACTTCTGTTATCGTTGCTAACGAACGGACTCGTTTGTACATTTCAATTTTTTGATGCCCATCTAGTATATAAAATTCAGGTATATAGGCATCAACTTGGATATCAACCTCAAACTCCTCTTGGATTACAGGCTCTTTTTTTGTTTTTACTTTTCTTTCTTCAATTGCCTCTTTCAACATTTGTGAATAAAGGTCAAAGCCAACTGAGTCGATAAACCCATGTTGTTCTGCTCCTAGTAGGTTTCCTGCACCACGAATGGATAGATCTCTCATGGCAATTTTAAAACCTGACCCTAGTTCGGTAAATTCCTTAATGGATTGCAGACGTTTCTCTGCAACCTCTGTTAACACTTTATCTTTTCGATACGTGAAGTATGCATAGGCAACTCGATTAGATCGTCCTACTCTTCCTCTTAATTGGTATAACTGAGATAACCCCATTCTATCAGCATCATAAACGATAAGTGTGTTAACATTCGGAATATCTACACCTGTCTCAATAATCGTTGTTGTAACTAAAACATCGAATTCTCCGTCTAAGAAATCTAATATTACGGACTCTAATTCATTTTCTGTCATTTTACCATGAGCATATTTGACACGTGCTTCTGGAATTAGCGTTGCAATTTCATCCGCTTTCCGTTCAATATCTTCCACTCGATTATACAGAAAATAAACTTGACCATTACGCGCTAACTCTCGCTCAATAGCTTCTCGTATTAATCCACCATTGTATTCCATGACATATGTTTGTACAGGGAAACGATTTTCAGGTGGAGTTTCAATAACAGATAAATCTCGAACACCTAACATGGACATGTGTAGCGTGCGCGGAATTGGTGTTGCGGTCAATGTTAATACATCAATATTCGTTTTGATCTGTTTTATCTTCTCTTTATGAGTAACCCCGAAACGCTGTTCTTCATCAATAATTAATAAACCGAGGTCTCTATATTGAATATCCTTCGATAATAAACGGTGAGTCCCAATCACAATATCAACAGACCCGTTAGCAATCCCTTTTATTGTTTCATTTTGTTGTTTCTTCGTCCGAAACCTACTCAATACCCCTACTTTCATAGGGAATTCCTGTAGTCGTTCTTTAATAGTTTCGTAATGCTGCTGAGCTAATATTGTAGTTGGGACCAAGAAAGCTACTTGCTTTCCGTCTGACACAGCTTTAAAAGCAGCTCGAATGGCTACTTCCGTTTTCCCATAGCCAACATCACCACATAATAACCGGTCCATTGGACGGAGCTTTTCCATATCCAATTTAATTTCATGAATTGAACGAATTTGGTCCTCGGTTTCTTGATAAGAAAACTGCGCTTCGAAATCCCTTTGCATTTCGCCGTCTGGAGAGAAAGCAAAACCTTGAGCAGCTTCTCGTTCAGCGTATAGCTTAATCAGGTCATCTGCTATATCTTGAACAGAAGATTGCACTTTTCTCTTTACCCTTGTCCATTCACTTCCACCAAGTTTATATAACTTAGGTTCTTTATTTTCAGATGCAACGTATTTTTGAACCAAATCAATTTGTTCTACCGGCACATAAAGTTTATCACTGCCTTGATATTTTAGGTGTAAATAATCTTTATGAACCCCATTTATTTCAAGCGTTTCAATTCCTAAGTATTTACCAATACCGTGGTTAGCATGAACAATAAGGTCCCCTACTTTTAATTCTGAATAATTCTTAATTCTTTCAGCATTGGACAGCTTTTGTCGACGGGGCGCACGCTTAGCTTTCTTATTAAATAGTTCTTCTTCTGTAATGATAGCTAATTTCATCATTGGTAACTCAAAGCCCGAATGTAAACTACCTACCCTAATTTGAGCTTCTCCAACTACTAGACGGTCTTGATGACTAACGACTGTTCGTATATCATAATCCTCTAACGTACGTTGTAGTTTTGAAACCCTTTCTTGATTTGGAACCAAAATAAGGACAGTTGTACGATTATGGTTCCAACGCTCAATCTCTCCCTTTAAAACATTCATCTGTCCATGGAAGCTTTGCATTGGTTTACACGTTATATTGACAATGTTCTCTGGGTTAGCGTTAGGAATATGCCTTAAAAATAAAGATAGATAGATTTTCTGAATGAACGTCTGTGAAAGTAGAGTTGGTAAAGAATGCGAAATGGATAAATCATGAATAATTTCCCCTTCTTCAAGAAGGCTAATGTACCAATCCGCTTCTTCTTTATCTAACGTTTCACTTATTTCTTGTATACGGCTATACTCATCTAAAAATAGGATGCTGTCTTCAGGTAAATAATCTAGGAAACTAGCAGGGATTTCATATGCCAACGACATATATTTAAACATTTGATCTGGAATTTGCCCGTTTCTTAATTTTTCTAATTCATATCCCACTTTTTGTGATAAATATTCTCTCGTTAATTTCTTTTTCACTCTTTTAAGGCTAGCCCCAAGCCCATTTTCTAACCGTTTAATGGTAAGTTCTATATTTTGTTGCTGTAAAAGAATTTCAGATGCTGGACCAATTATTACGTTTTGTAAGTTTTCAATTGAGCGTTGGTCCTCAACCCCAAACGTTCTAATAGAATCAATCTCTGTATCAAATAACTCAATTCTAACTGGCTCAGGTAACGATAATGGGTATATATCCAATATGCCCCCTCTGAGACTAAATTCGCCTGGAGTCGTAATCATATCTGCACGATGGTACCCCATTTGTACAAGGTGCGTTAAGATTTCCTCTAAAGCGATATCTTCACCAATTTGAAAAGACAATTGATATTGTTTCCATAAGGAACTAGGCGGGAGCATTTTCCTTAATCCTGCCATCGGTAAAATATAGATTCCTTTTCTTCCTTGAATTAATTGATTTAATGTATCAATCCGTTGACCTCGTAATTCAGGACTGGCAACACTCATTTCTGCAGCAATTAATTCATCAGCAGGATATAGATAGGTTGCTTCTTCTCCGATAACCCCTACAACGTCCTCATAAAGCTTTTGGGCTTGGAGTAGATTATGCGTCACAATTACACATGTACGTTCCGTCTTCTTATAAAAGGATGCAACAAGAACCCCCCTTGATGAACCTGAGAGACCAGAAACCAATTGCTGAGAAAGTCCCTCATCAATTCCTTCAAAAACGGACTGAATTTCTTCTTGTTCTGCAAATAAAGATAATGAGCTATTCATAATGTGCTCCTCCCCTCTATCAAGCACTCTAGTTTTTCACTGATGCTTAGAGTCCAAATAATAACGAATATTTTTTTAGTTCATTTCTTACTGTACTATTTCATAAAACGCGGAAATTTTTTTAAAATCTATTTTCCTTTTAAGATTTAATGCAAAAATGCTTTGGAGGACGTCCAAAGCGTTAGTGCAAAAGGTAATCTAAACCGTGATACTCCGGGTTTCGTTGCAATGACTCTTGACAATCTTCACAGATTGATTGTATTTCTACATCTCCATTTTGTTGATATGTCACCATTTCTTGACGCTCTTTATCACTTAATTTATGCAATCCCAGCTGTTCGGCAGAAATTACACTATTAGCAATCGAACCTAGTTTAACTCCACAATGACGACAGTGATAGTGTATAGCCATCACCCATCCTCCTTATTAATACAGTCTACTCTACATAGTATGAACATATTAATAAAGAGTTATTCATTTTGTTAATTGTACGAATTCATAACTTCTACAAATGATTTACTAAACCAATCTTCACAAGCATTTGCACAAGCATCTATGACATGACTTAATTCGGCACTCTCTTCTTTAGAAAATTTCCCTAATACGTAATTTGGCACACTCATTCCATTATTCGGACGATTAATACCAATTCTTATTCGATTAAATTGTTGAGTCCCAAGATGGGCAATTGTCGATTTCATTCCATTATGCCCTCCTGCACTTCCTTTTTGACGAAGACGAATTTTCCCGACAGGTAGATCTAAATCATCATAAATCACAGTTAGATTTTCATTATTTACATCAAAATAATCCATCATCGGCCTAATGCTTTCACCAGATAAATTCATATATGTTAAAGGCTTTAAAAGCATTATTTTCTGTCCATTAACATGAATGACAGAATATTGAGCTTTAAACTTTGATTGATCAAGCTTCACATTATGACGTTTAGCTAACTCGTCTATTACTTCAAAACCAATATTATGCCTAGTATCTTTGAATTGTGAACCTGGATTACCTAGACCTACAATTAATTTCATTATTTACACCTCATTTTCCTGCAATACTTCTAGAATAAACTAAAAAGAGCATAACCTGCAAAAGGTTATGCCCAAAAAGTAACTATTCCTCAGAAGATTCTACTATTGGTTCTGTTTCTCGCCCTTCCTCATTTTGAGGATGTCCTGCTTCTTGCTCTTCACCACTATTAATTTCTGCTTCTTGCCTCGGAGCTAAAATAGAAGCCACTACTCTGTCATCTTCTAAATTAATTTCGAATGTAGAATGATCTTTTAAGTCCCCAATCGTAATGTTCTCTCCAACTTGAAGACGATCAATTTCTACCTTCAGAACTTCTGGAATTTTATCAGGCTTAGCTGTTATAGAAACTTCATGTAAAGGTTGTTGCAGTACGCCACCATCTTTCACGCCTGGAGCTTCACCGACTAGTTCAATTTTCACATTGGCATTCATTTCTTCACTCATGTTTACAACAAGAAAATCGGCATGGATAATTTCATTTTTTATTGGCTCCACTTGATAATCAGTTAAAACAACATTTCGTAATTGCCCTCCTACATTGAAAGAAAGTATTCCGTTCCTTCCCACTTGACGGATAGTTTTAATAAACTCCGCTGTGTCTAAATAAATGGGAGTACTTTCTATTTGGTAGCCGTAAACAACAGCTGGAAAGTTCCCTTCTTTTCTAAGATGTGTTAACGAAGAACGCTTAAAGTCTTCTCTTTTCATTACTTGTAATGTTGCTGACATTCGTTAGTCCACCTTCCCTTTTAATAATAAAGTATATAATCTTACATTTTCCTAAAAGAATAAGGTCTAAACATATATTTGTATATTTGAGAAGAGTGATTCAAAAATAAAGGTTTATATTCTATGTTAACGTGTAGCCATTGTCCGACGTTCTTTTAAATGTGAATGTTCAACTATTTTCATTTTATCCTTACTTTTATTTCAATAAAAAAAGGACAGACCACATTTTTCTTTTATGGTCTGCCAACTGAATGTTAATTTTCTGGATGCTTTCTCTTATAAGAGACACGTTTACCCTAGAACTTGAAGTAAAAAGACCTACCATGGTAGTGACCCCTGAAAGTTAGAGTTTTAGTTATACTGCTATTAGGTTGGTTTGAGTTCGGTATTGTACTGGACTTAAGCCAGCCAATTTTACTTTTATTCGGTCGTTATTATAGTAATCAA
>NZ_JBBAXC010000027.1 GCF_037120725.1 Bacillus spongiae | reverse complement strand
GCTGACGTCAGGGGAGCAAGCTCCCCATCAATCCGCTCGACTTGCATGTATTAGGCACGCCGCCAGCGTTCGTCCTGAGCCAGGATCAAACTCTCCATAAAAGTAGTTTGACTTGCTCATGTTCGTGTAAGAACTTAGTTCTTACGTTTAGAATTAACGTTGACGTTTCGTCTTTTCAGTTTTCAAAGTTCAATTGGTGTCGTTTTGGCGACTCATTTATCTTACCACGCTCACCTTCTAAAAGTCAACAACTTTTTTAAAAAAGTTTTCCGTGCGCAAGATTTTTTCTCTCGTTCAAATGACGACTTAGCAATAATAACATCTACAATATAATGTCGTCAATAGAAAATACTAGATTAATAGATTTTATTTTAACTTGATCAGCAACAACCTCTGAATTCAACAATAGCGAACTCCTAACCAGTCATAAGAAACAGATCCTGACCGTATTTTTTCTATATCTATTTAAATGAAACGTTTTAAATATACATCCACTATTATTTAATTATAATCAATAATCGAACCACCAGGATCAATCATGCCATCCTCCATCCTATTACAAAGATTAAAATGTCGCACCTATTTGATGCGACACCTTAAATCATAGTGAAGAACACTACACAACCTAAATTGTCAAAGCTGACTATTCTCCATTTCACTCAACCGAAACAAAGTCGTTAGAGTAAAAATCTCCCTCTCCTACATTAATTTATTTTAAATCTATCATTACACTCTCTAATTCAACAGGAATATTCGAACTCAAAGAAGATAAATGCACCCTAAAAACATAATCCTCTGTATTAAAATCATTTATACCACTAATATCGAATGAACTTCTAAACCTCAGCTCATCCTTATCAAGTGTTTTAGTCGAATGTTCCATCACTTCCTGATAAATGTCTTTTTCTGATTTTTTCACTAATGTCACATCATGATCAGCGACCTGTTTAAAAAACAAGAAGTCTCTTTCTTTTTCGTTTCTCTTATTCAGTTGAAAGTCAATCACGACTTCCTTATCTCTCACATCCATTCGCTCAATCATTACAGATAGATCCTGTCGGTTTGATCGAACTTCAATAGGAGCGCTCGCTGTTACCTTTACATACTGGTCAGGCTCATAAATTGCTACTTTCGGTAGAATCTTTAAGTAACTTGTATCTTCTAATAAACCGGGGATAATAACTCTGCCTTTATCGATGATTTTGTCATCCTTTTCCATCGAGTCTAAACCAATTCTTGATGAAATTTGGATTGACTCACCTTGGTCATCATATAGCTCTAACCTGACTTGGTCGTGTTTTCCCTCACGCGGTGACGTGGCCGTATAATTAATGGTCGTTGATGCATTCCCTATAATTAATGAATCAACGTGTACCATCACATCGCCATCCTCTACTACCTGACTCATTTTATTCACTTCAATTGTTTCATAGGGTAGCTGCTGAATCGGAACATCAAACCTCCAACTTCCCTCTTTCCCACCAATTCTCTTCAGTTCAAATGGAAAGGTCGTATCAGCAGGTAGATCCATTTCAGGATAATATGTTTGCACCTGTCCCACGTATCCATCCCCTGACGGTTCCATATAGACGAGCTCCTTGCTGTCAGAAACTCCTTCGTCTCCATCAAAAATTTTATAAAAGCCTTCCACTCGACCGTTTTCTTCCTTCACTTCACCTTTCACAGTAAAGCTAATTCCCATTACAGCTCCATCATAATAGGCACTATTGATCGTGACATCGACTCCCTTATCGCTAGAAGTTTCATTTATCTCTGTGACCAATTGCTGTGAAGCTAAGCTTCTACCAATTCGGTCATTAAACGACTCATACAACCCTCCAATAATTGGGGTACCAGCCATTACATTTGAGATAGATGGGATAAAAAAGCTAGACGAAACAACAGCAACAGCTGCAGCTGTTGAAAGAATGATTCTCCAATTTTTACGACTCTTCCCCGATGAACCAGAAACACCATTCGCTTGTTGTACTCCTGCTATAATAGCGTTTTTTACAGCTCCTTCCGGCACCTGAATCTCCTCATATGTTTGTTGAAACTTTTCTTTGTCCATGCTTTCCCACCCCTTCTAATCGGCTTTTCAATTCTTTTTTCCCTCTTTGAAGATACGTCTTAACTGTATTCTCCGGGACTTCCATGACGCTTGCGATTTCCTTAATCGGGAAGTCGTGAAAATAAAATAAAATAACAGCGTCTCGATACGTACTTCGTAGGGAGCGGATCGCATCAGCTAAATCAATATAGTCAACATAACTTCCCTGTAAATCGCTAGATAGTTCTCCTACAACATCTAACGGAATGATATTTCCTTGTTTCCTTTTTAAATCATAAGCACTATTGATTAAGATCTTTATAAGCCACGTTAAAAAATAGTGCGGATTTTTCAATTGTCCTACTGCTTGAAATGCTTTAAAAGAAGTTTCTTGCACAATATCCAACGCGTCTTCACGATTTCCCGCATAAAGGAATGCCGTCCGATATAATTGTTCACTATGTATAATGAGAAGATCAGCAAATGCCTCTTTATTTCCTTTTTTCGCTTTTTTTATTAATGATAAATGCTTCATATCCTTCCTCCTTTCCCATTAGAGTGAAATTAACATTAAAAAGTTTCAAAAACTTTTATTTTATTAACATTTATGTGTACGGCGGAAAACAGATCTCTGTCATAGGCAATGTTAAATAGGAATGCTCCTACCGCTTGTTGAATATGATGGATATAAATTCAGTTGAAAGGAGAGTAGATGATTGGGAAGATTCTAACAGCAACTAGAACAATACGCAGAGCTCCTTATTCGCGTAGGTATCAAATTACAGGCAGGGCAAAAACGTATTATTTCTGCACCTATTTCCGCTACGCACTTCGCAAGAAAACGAACGAAAAAGGCATAAGAGCATGGCGCAAGAAGTATATCTCCCGATAAGATAAAATGCCTTCTCCTTTATGTAAGTAAGTTTTTATAAAACCCGAACCAATAAGGAGCTGACGGCAACATCTTATCACTGTAACAAAACAAGCAAATTAATTATACGACCAATACCATTGGACTCTTCACTAGACTGGACCAGGAACAGACACAACAATTGAGTTTGGTCAAGAAAGCAATTGAATCATGCTCAATTGGAGAATTATCAAAGGAATTCTTTCGTACCAAATTTACCGACAAAAGGGGATTTCACCATTCTAAGTAAAACATGGGTTGGCGTTAAAAGCTAAAATCCGCTCCATTACCATGGAACACCCTTTTTTAGATTTCCAGTTTGGGAAAGGTGTGATTTACACAACAATAGAAGGGTTCGAATCATTAACACAATTATTGACGAAAGATGAAGGGTCTTTCTTTTTGGGAGAAGTGGCGTTAGTCCAGCACGACTTCCTTAACAAATATCCTATTCATAATGTTTGTTTGACGAAAACGCTTCTTGCCTCTTTGGAAGTGCTCTTTCCATTTGTATCAAGGGCGCTAAAGCAAAAAACCTTTAAAATGAACGATAACCAGAGTATCACTCCTATTAGCTTTTGAATGGAAACAACAAATAAAACATCGACATGGTCAAATGGCTCTAGAAAGATCATTTTTCACAAAGGTTATCGGGAGATGAAGATAAAAATTATTTCCATCAAAAAAGCTCACCTCGCGAGGTGAGCTTTTCTTTCTTGCTATTATCGGATGCTAATGATATCCGCTTGCTTTAATGCTACCGCTCCTGCTTTTTCAATAATGACTTGCTCGCCTTCTTTTAAGTTCGTGAAGACAATTGGTGTCATAATTGAAGGTGCGTTGTTTTTAATATAGTCAAGATCCACTTTCAATAGCGCTTGACCAGCTTCTACAACATCCCCTTCTTGAACAAGAGTTTCAAATCCTTTTCCTTGAAGCTTAACCGTATCAATACCTACGTGAATAAGAACTTCGCGGCCAGCATCAGATTCAATTCCAATCGCATGCTTCGTCGGGAATACATTGACGATTTTACCGTTGACTGGAGATACGATCATGCCTTCAGAAGGAACAATAGCAAATCCGTCACCCATCATTTTACCTGAGAACACTTGGTCAGGTACTTCTGTAATCGGTTTTAATTCCCCTTTAATAGGAGAAATGATTTTTTCATTTTTTAACGCTTCTTCATTACGAATGGCTTTTGGTGTTACTTCCTCAACTTGTTGCTTCACTTCTGCCTCTGCATTGGTTTTTGCAGGACGAGGAGATTTCCCATTCATAACATCTTGCATTTGAGATTTCAGTGTATCTGATTTCGGTCCAAAAATAGCTTGAATGTTATCTCCTACCTCTAATACACCAGAAGCACCGAGTTGCTTAAGTCGGTTTTTATCAACGTTCTTCGCATCGTTAACAGAAACACGTAGTCGAGTAATACATGCATCTAAGTGAGCAATGTTTTCTTTTCCACCCATTGCGTCTAAT
Organism: Bacillus spongiae; assembly: GCF_037120725.1. Taxonomy (NCBI): domain Bacteria; kingdom Bacillati; phylum Bacillota; class Bacilli; order Caryophanales; family Bacillaceae; genus Bacillus; species Bacillus spongiae. Next base: position 31,376 of record NZ_JBBAXC010000027.1, on the reverse strand, counting down.
ACTTCATGAGCTAATTCGGAAGCTTCTACACTTTCACCTTCTTCAATTTCCTCTTCCTCACGACCTGGAGTCATTAAATTGAATTTACGGATTGCAAAGCGGAAACCGAAGTAGTAAATGACAGCAAATACTAAACCAACTGGAATAACTAGCCACGCATTTGTTTGCGGGTTAATCAATCCAAATAGAATATAGTCAATCAAACCACCAGAGAACGTCATTCCGATTTTAACATCTAATAAGTGCATCGTCATAAACGAAAGTCCGGCAAAGATTGTGTGTATAGCAAATAATGCTGGCGCTACGAATAAGAATGAGAACTCAATCGGCTCAGTAATCCCTGTTAAGAAAGAAGTTAACGCTGCAGAACCCATAATTCCTGCAACAATAACTTTACGTTCAGGACGAGCTTCATGATAAATCGCTAATGCTGCTGCTGGTAAACCAAACATCATGAACGGGAATTTACCTGTCATGAACGTACCAGCTGTTAGGTTTTGTACACCGTCTTCAATTTGCTTCATGAAGATCGTCTGGTCACCACGCACCACATCTCCAGCTAACGTTGTATATGAACCAAACTCAAACCAGAAAGGCGCATAGAAAATATGGTGAAGACCGAACGGAATTAACGCACGCTCAATCACACCGAAAACGAATGCTGCGAACACACGATTTTCACCTAACATAAAGTTAGAGAATGTATTTAACCCATTTTGTACAGGTGGCCATATGATTAGCATTGCTAACCCTAAGATTAAAGCGAAAACAGCTGTAACAATTGGTACGAAACGCTTTCCTGCAAAGAAGCCTAAGTAAGAAGGCAATTCGATTTTATAGTATTTGTTATACATCGTTGCCGCTAAAATACCAATGATGATACCACCGAACACTCCGGTTTGTAAGGTAGGAATTCCCAATACTAGAGCATAGGCTGGATCGACACCTTCACCCGTTACATCCCCAATACCAAGTCCTAATACGGTTCCCATCGTTACATTCATAATTAAGAAACCGACAATCGCTGCTAAACCAGCAACTCCTTCTCCACCAGCTAGTCCAACAGCAACCCCAACGGCAAATAGAAGAGCTAAGTTTCCAAAGATAATACCACCGGCTTCTTTCATTACGCTAGAAACCATGACAATCCAATCTGCTTCAAGGAATGGAGCAAATTGAATCAGCGTTGGATTTTGAAGCGCTGCCCCAAGTGCTAGCAAAATACCAGCTGCTGGTAAAATCGCTACCGGAAGCATAAGCGCTTTACCGACTTTTTGTAAAACACCAAATGCATTTTTAAACATGTGAGTTTCCTCCCTTTATTAGGTTAGAAGTTATAAAACGATGCATAAACGCAAAAAAGACATGGGCAAAGAAGATACAAAAATGGTCATAGAGGTAGCATACCCCAATATACCAAATTCATAATCAACTTTACTCATGCCTGATCGAATCAGTAACACATAAAGAATGATAAGAACTATTTAATTTTCTTTTGAATACGCTGCAGATGCATAGTTAAATAAACGGCTTCTGCATCATATACAGTTTTTTTCAGCGTTTGCTGCATCATTTTGATGAGCTTCCATGAGAGATTATAGCACAGAGGATACTCTTTTTTCAATAACTTTTCAATTTTTTCTGGCTCCTCTACCTTCTCCCCTCTCACCACCCGTTCAATCGTATACCGTAGGTGCCGAACTAACCGCAAATAATCAACACTCTCCTTATCAAGCTTAATTTTAAATTGCTCTTCAATTCTATCTATTAGGCTTGATACTAGCTGAGAATGCTGATTCACTTCGGATATTTTTTTATCGACCATCGCACTATGAATATGAAGCGCAATAAATCCAATTTCTCCTTCTGGAAGTTGGACGGAAGCCAATTCATTAATGAGCTCGATGACTTCACGAGCAATTTCATATTCAAAAGGATAGAGTACTTTCGTTTCCATTAAAAAAGGGTTGTTAATAGCAAGCCCTCTCATTAGGCGATGAATAGCAAATAAAATATGATCGGTTAACGCAACATGGATATGTTCATTTAAAAACGTATTTGTTCGTTCTCGAATCAATTCAATTGCGGAAATAATGACATGTAGCATTTCTTCATCTAAATAAGGAAGGAGTTTTTTATATTGTTCTTGCTCTGTTTCATTTTTTAACACGAAGGTTTTTTCGACCGTTTCACCATGAATATTATTGCCCACTTTTTGATTAAAGCCAATGCCTTTTCCGATTAGAACGACTTCTTCGTACTGGGGATGGACACCAATCAGGACATTATTATTCAAAACCTTCTTCACTTTATAGTTTTCCATCATTTTCTCCTAACTTTCCACTTTCTGTTTCGTCCAAATATGTATTTTCATTGTACTAAAAGACTACCAAAAAAACACCTCTCAATTTCGAGAGGTGCTTAATTGGAATATTTTACACTAAAAAGATAAAGTACAGGACAAAAATGATAAACATGAAATACATGATCGGATGAATATCTTTCATTCGTCCTTTCATAATCATCGTAATAGGATAGAAAATAAAACCAATCGCAATTCCTGTTGCAATACTATACGTTAACGGCATGGCAATAATCGTTAAGAAAGCGGGAACCGCCACCTCGAACTTATTCCAATCGATCTTCCCGAGCGACGATACCATTAGTACACCAACAATAATTAAAGCGGGCGCTGTCACAGCTGCTGTAATCACTTCTAGTAACGGGAAAAAGAAAAGTGATAAAAGAAAAAATCCTGCGGTTACAACGGATGCAAACCCTGAACGAGCCCCTGCTGCCACCCCTGCTGATGATTCAATATAAGAGGTTGTAGTTGACGTACCTAAAATCGCCCCTACTACTGTTGCACTTGAATCTGCTAATAATGCTTTTCCGGCACGAGGTAATTTATTGTCCTTTAGTAAATTTGCCTGATTCGCGACAGCAACGAGTGTTCCCGCCGTGTCAAAGAAATCAACAAAAAGGAATGTTAAAACGACTACAAGCATTTGAACGGTGAATAAACTAGCTGGATCATTAAATAACGGTTCTAACGCTGCGCCAAAAGTTGGCTCTAAACTAGGAACAGAATCTACGACTTTTTCTGGTGTATCAACAACACCAACTAACATCCCTGCCACTGCCGTAACGACGATTCCAAAGAAAACGCCACCTTTTATACCTCTTGTCATAAACATAACTGTAACGATAATTCCGAAAATAGCTAATAATGTTGAGCTATTTGTCAAATCACCAATCCCTACTAATACAGCATCATTATTGACAATAATATTAGCATTTTGAAGACCGATAAAAGTAATGAATAATCCAATACCTGCTCCAACCGCATATTTTAATTCAGCTGGTATAGCATTAATAATCTTCTCTCGAATCCCTGAAACGGTTAGCACGATAAAGATTAGTCCTGATACAAGTACTCCTGTTAAGGCTGATTGCCACGAGATCCCCATTGTTAAGATCACTGTATAAGCAAAGAAAGCATTCAGCCCCATTCCTGGTGCTAGTGCAATTGGATATTTTGCCAATAATCCCATAATCAACGAACCAATCGCAGCGGCTAAAGCCGTTGCAACGAACACCGCTCCGTAATCCATTCTCATTGCATCTGGTAAATCTGGTATAGATTGAAGCGAAAGTGTCAACGGATTGACGACTAAAATATAGGCCATCGATAAAAAGGTTGTTAATCCACCGATAAACTCACGGCGATAATTCGTCCCTAGTTCTTCAAACTGAAAAAACTTTTTCATTATACTTCCTCCAATTTATCGTCGCAATAAAAAACGCTTTGAACCTACCGGCTCAAAGCGTTGACTTTAGGTGATGGAAAAATAGAGAAAGAGAATAATAAATATCATAAATGCGTGTTCACTCTCTATTCGTTCCATTACCTCGTAGTCAAGCTATTTACGGTAGCTCGGTAGAAACTTTCGGGCCTTATTCCCGAGATTATACGACGTAATCTATCAAATTCACTTATTATCTTATCAGGATAATAGCAGAGCGTCAAGAAAAACACGAACATTTTTTATTATTCTTATTTTATCGTTCGTTATTCCCACTCGATTGTCGCAGGTGGCTTACTCGTAATGTCATACACGACACGATTAATGTGATCGACTTCATTCACAATTCGAGTCGAAATAACTTCAAGTACTTCCCAAGGGATTCGTGCCCAGTCAGAAGTCATGCCATCAATTGATGTAACAGCCCGAATACCAATTGTGTAATCATACGTTCTTTCATCTCCCATCACACCAACACTGCGAATATCAGGGAGGACAGTGAAGTATTGCCAAATATCACGGTCTAATCCTGCTTTTTTAATTTCCTCACGCAAAATCGCATCAGATTCACGAACAATCTCTAACTTATCTTCACTAATGGCTCCAAGTACTCGAATCCCTAACCCTGGTCCTGGGAACGGTTGACGCCATACGATGTCATCTGGGATACCTAACTCTGTTCCTAATGCACGAACTTCATCTTTAAAAAGTGTATTTAATGGCTCAATTAATTGAAATGCCATATCTTCAGGTAAGCCGCCGACATTATGGTGGGACTTAATTGTTTGGGCAGTTGCTGTACCACTTTCAATAATATCTGTATACAACGTTCCTTGTGCTAAAAAGTCAATTCCCTCTAATTTTGCTGATTCGTCATCAAAAACATAGATAAATTCATTCCCAATAATTTTACGCTTTTGTTCAGGGTCAGATACACCTTCTAACTTTTGAAGGAAACGATCTTTCGCGTCGACTTTGATCACGTTCATATTAAACCCTTTAGAGAAAGTGTTCATCACATCTTCTGCTTCACCTTTACGAAGAAGACCGTGGTCAACAAAAATACAAGTTAATTGGTCCCCTATTGCTTTGTGAATTAGAACCGCTACTACGGATGAATCAACACCGCCACTTAAGGCACATAACACTTTTTTATCCCCGACAGTTGCGCGTATTTTTTCCATTTCCACTTCAATAAAGTTTTCCATTGACCAGTTACCTAGACACTGGCACACTTCAAACACAAAGTTTTTGATGACTTCGTTTCCATATACTGAATGACGAACTTCTGGGTGAAATTGAACAGCATATAGCTTACGAGTTTCATCACTCATGGACGCAATCGGGCAAGATGGACTTGTTCCATTTATCGTAAAACCAGCTGGTGCTTCCACAACAAGGTCTCCATGGCTCATCCATACGACTTGTTCATTTGGAAGCTCTTTAAATAAAGCGGACGGTTCGGTCATTTCCATTGTTGCTTTCCCATATTCTCTATGTGTAGCTCTTTCAACTTTACCGCCAAAATGTACAGTCATCAGCTGCATCCCATAGCAAATCCCTAGAATCGGTATTCCAAGTTCAAAGATTTCCTCATCACAAGAAAAGGCATTTTCTCCGTAGACAGAATTCGGACCGCCAGAAAAAATAATTCCTGCTGGATTCATTTCCTTAATTTCTGCTGCTGTAATGGTATGTGGGTGTAATTCACTATAAACCCCCATTTCCCTAATTCTTCTTGTAATTAATTGATTATACTGACTGCCAAAATCTAATACGACTACCATTTCCTTTTGCTGAAGTTCTGCTTTACCTGTCACACTACTCACCCCATATAAAGTATTCGATATTCATTAGAAAGCAAACGTTGTTTAAGTTTGATCATCAAACTGAAGTAGACAAAACAGCGTTTATCTTGAACCTACAACTCGGTATCCTGTTACATAACGTCAAACCTAGTTTGACCCACTCCGTAAAGAAAAAACAATTACTTCTTAACGAAACTTTTTAATAAATTGACTATAAAAATAAAAAACTAGAATCCTCGCCTTTAACAAAATAAAGGCAGAATTCTAGTTTACTTCTAACAAGCTACAAGAATACTGCCTTCATAGTCAGACCATTTACGGTGATCCGGTAGAGACTCTCGATCCATATTATCGAGGATATACGAAGGTTTAGTTCTTTTTGAATTTGTCTTATTTTAAACCTTGTAGCTAGCTTGGTCAACCCGTTGTTCTTTTAATTAAATTTTCCCATAATTCTCTCATTTCAATCCAATTAGCTTCCTCACTGTTTCCATATAATTGTTTTTCGTATTCCCTTGTGAGGGTCGTCATCTCTCTTGTTCCAAAAAATGAATCAATATAGTGAGCATATTCACGTAACGTTTGTCCTTCTTCCATTTTTAACCCAAATCGTTCAAATTGTTTAAGCAGCGCGATATACGCTTTTGATAAATCCTGCTTTCTAAATTTATACCTGATTAATAATAAATATGGGATCCATCTGCTTCTTTTTACAAATATATAAACAATCGTTCCACTCACAACCGTCAGCAGCACAAACAGTTTAAACCAGTTATTCAAAATATAATTTTTTATTTTTGTTACCACTGTTTCGTCCGTTACAGATTCTTCCCCTCCAACGTCTTCATCTGGTAAAATTTGATTTCTTTGAACATCTTGTTGATCTACAGGAGCAGATGCTTCAGTAGCTGTATCTTCACTGTCTATATTTCTCGTTTCCGTTATTTTCTGATAGCTTACATTATTATCAAACCCTATTGTCGGTTCAAATGGAACCCATCCTACCCCAGGGAAATACACTTCAACCCATGAATGGGCATTATTATTCGTTACATTGAATTGACTTTTCCCTTCCTCTAAATTTTTTACAAACTCACCGCCTGTAAATCCTTTTACCCACCGAGCAGGTACACCAACGGAGCGGAGCAACACAACCATTGAGCTTGAAAAGTTATCACAGTACCCTTGTTGTGACTCGAATAAAAACTGATCAACATAATCCTCCTCATCACCCGGTGTAAGTACGTCTGTCTCTTCATACACAAACCCATTATTGTCAAAATACTGTTCTACCTCTTTTGTCATCTCATACCAGTTGCTTGATTCTTCTGTTATTTCTTCTGCTAATTCCTTTACACGGTCAGGCAAAAGAGCAGGAAGTTGTGTATAGACCTCATATATACTTTTAGCTTCTATTACTTCACTTTCGCTTAATTCTTCCATATCATTAACATCCTCAATGCTAGTGATATTTTCCATTTTATCAATTCTATAAACGGGCTTTCGATACTGAACTGTATAATTCGTAATACTAACCGGCTCTCCCTTTGCAAGTGGACGTAGCTTTTCTGTATATGGATGATAATCTACTTGATAGTTTGGCTTAGAATCGAAGGTGACTCGTTCAAAGCCGTATGGGTACGCAACATGCGGGTAAAAATTAGTTAACCCTCTTACTGATTCCGTTACCGATGGTTTGGTCGGGTCTGGAGGCAATGGTGATATTCCATCTTCTAATTCTTGCGTATTTGTTTGATCGGTTTTTGTAATCCAGCCCTTTCCAGTATAGTATTCCTTTGTTTCTATTTTCCAATAATGCTTTTCTTGCACCTCAGTCTCATAAACAATGGTGGCATCTCCAATATATGGACCACCTAATTGAGAATCATCTTCCCCATATCCTGCTTTTTTCACACCACCTAAACCGCTACCGCTGTTCGGGTTTAAACTCTTAAAAAAAGGAACGGGATCGGGCCATTTCGGTTGCTCAGCCTTTGGGGCTGCGTATGCAAACAAGGAAGTAATCGAAACAATGACCACTAACGGAATAATCCACCGCTGGAAAACTTGTGCGGAAGCTTGAATATTCTCTTTAACCGCAAGTTTTTCAAATGCCAATATTCCTAATAACAAAAAGCCAAGGATAATGGTCCGAACCATTGATATTTTTGCATCATATTCAGTAAACGTATCGAGCACCGTAATATACACTAGTGTCAAAATAAAAAAAAGAAACATGCTTTTTTTAACATTCAACCAATAGTGAACTAAATACGTCATTATCCATAATAGCGTAAAAAAGAGAATCGTTCGAAACGGATTCGGAAGTAACATCCACTCCTGACTCACTAGCCTTCCCGTGCCTACTATAATGTCATTTAGGAACATCCCCACCCATTCAAACTGAATAATAGGAATATCAAAATGGATACGATTTATACTAAATAAGATAATCAATAATTTAATCGTATAGGATAGCCAACGATTAATATGAAAATATAAAAGAACGAACGATACTAATACGAATACTAAAAAGTAGAAAATATCCCCTGTATCTGTCACTACTTCCAATGGACGTAGCCATTCCCCTATAAAAACAAATCCAATAAACAGGAAAACTACTTGCTTCCAGTTCTTTTGTACGTACTCATTCACGCTCTCTTCACCTCCGTAAAGGTTGTCCTAAATTCTCCTTCACGACAAACTTTTACAACCATCCCCCTTGATGCAGCTAGAGCTTGTAAGCTTTTTTCCTCAACTGTTAACTCTTCTTTCATACGTTTCACTAAGAAAATCACCACAGCAGGATTATTTTTCGCATAATGTTGAAGGGCATAGATAGACCCCTTACTAAGCGTTGACGTCACCATAAACATGGTAGCTGATTGTTGATAGTTAATTCCGGCCCCTTCTAATATTTTTCCAAGAGAAGAGGAGCTATCGTCCTTTACCTTCGCTAAATGAAAATACAGCTGTTGCATTTGCTCTTGTCCATCTCGAATAGGAGAAGAATAAAAGCTTTTTCCGAACGAAAGTAATCCAATTTGAGCACCTTTTTTTAGGACAGCTCGAACGACGGAAGCAGTAAACGTAATCATCTGCTCAAAATTAGCTGATGGTGTACGATCTAATAAAATTAAAACATCATTCGATTGCCTTTCTTCAAACTCCTTCGTCTTCAACTCATTCATCCGGGCAAACGACTTCCAATGAATCCATGAAAAACGATCCCCTGCTTGGTACTCTCTGAGACCAGTAGCCATCGTTGTATCTTTTTGAATTTTCAATTCAGACGTAGCCGTACCTTGATCAAACTGATTTTCAAGAGGGCGATAATTCATTTCTACGTATGATGGATAAACAAGAACCTCTTCTGCTAAAGGAATTGTTCGTTCTTTCGTAAATAAACCAAATACATCACCTGTACCTACCCTAACAGCTGAGAAGACATGTTCCCCCCGTGGGAGGTTATCTACCGTATAATCGAGACGAATTTCTCGCTTAAACCACGGGTAAATAATACTTTTTCCTACAGTAGAAGAAGCATTTAGAAACAATGTCGGAGTTACAAGGTCCTCAACCATTAAATAAAATAAAGGAATCGGCACACTTCTTTTTATCGTGATTGTAACGGTTAACGGCTCGCCTGCTTTTAACGCTCTTGTTTGTAGTTTCCGCTCAACTCTAAACTCCCCAAGAGGATAGAAAAAAAGGGTAACCGCATATAGCGCAAAGGGAATAAAACTATAAAATAAAAACCAACTAACAAATCCCCCTTGAAACATAGCATAAGAAAATGTAATCGCTAATAGCAAAAGCATGAATAGTAATTTCCCTACTACTTTTACCCATTGAAACTTTTTTCTCATTTACCTCACAACCTTCTGTACAGGCACAGGAATACGCGTAATAATTCGCTCAATAATCTCTTCAGCTGATATCCCCTCATAACGCGCTTCAGGCTTTAAAATAATTCGGTGTGAAAATACAAAAGGCGCTAAATATTGAACATCATCAGGAATCACATAGCTACGACCATACAAAAGGGCAAACGATTGACACGCCTTCATCAAAGCAATCGACCCACGCGGGCTGGCACCTAAATAAACACTCGCATGCTGACGTGATCGCATCGCAATTTCGACTATATACTTCTTAATTGTGTTATCTACATGGATTTCCTTCACTTGTTCTTGAAGCTCGATTAATTCATCCACTGTCATCACAGAATCTAAGTCTTCAATTGGAGGTGTTTTTTGCGCTCGATCTAACACTTCCATTTCTTCTTGTATACTCGGATACCCCATCTTCATCTTGAGTAAAAAACGGTCTAACTGAGCCTCAGGCAGTGGATACGTCCCCTCATATTCAATTGGATTTTGCGTCGCCATTACAAAAAACGGCGACCCTATCTTTCTTGTCACCCCGTCAATCGTCACATTTTTCTCTTCCATTCCCTCAAGCAATGCCGACTGTGTTTTAGGTGACGTTCGGTTAATCTCATCTGCAAGCACAATATTTCCCATAATAGGACCCGGTCGAAACTCAAACTCTAATTCTTTCGGGTTATAAATAGAAACACCAATTACATCAGATGGTAGTAAATCTGGTGTAAATTGAATACGCTTAAAAGAAGCACCAACAGACTTCGCCAACGCCCGTACCATCATCGTCTTTCCAACCCCAGGCACATCCTCTAGTAAAACATGCCCACCAGACAATAAGGCTACAATACTTAACTCCGCTACCTCTCTTTTTCCAATCATTACTTTCTCTATGTTTTCAATGACCTCTCGAAGTTTACTATGCTGTACATCCTTCATTCATAACTCCCCCTCAACCATCCCTAATAGTCTAGCAATAACATTTATTTGATAATTTAAAATTCTCCATAATATAACTATATAAAAAAGACATCCCTTTGTATACCTTACAACGTAAAAATTGAAATATTTGACTTATTATTGTTATGTTACATAGGCCTAAATTAACGGTGAATCTGTAAAATGGCTATTTATTTTGAATTCAACTTGTTTCCTTGCAAAATCTAGCAATATACTTGCTCAAAAAAAAGAAGTGAGTGATGAGATTTCATCACTCCACTTCTTTTTCTACTTCCAAAAATCATCGAAAATTGAAATCGGTAAATGTCGTTTATGCTGCGTTTTTAAATAATGAGACTCAATGACTTTTCTTGCTGCTTCTGACACATCTCTACCTTCCAAATAATCATCAATTTCATCATATGTGACATTCAATGCAGTTTCATCAGGTAATCCAGGACGATTATCTTCCAAATCTGCAGTTGGCTTTTTCAAATATAGCTGCTCTGGTGCACCAAGTTCCTTTAATAGCATTTTTCCTTGTCGCTTATTTAAACGGAAAATTGGCACTAAGTCTGCGCCGCCATCACCATATTTCGTATAAAAGCCCGTGACCGCTTCAGCAGAGTGGTCTGTTCCTAGTACGACACACTTCTTCATTGCTGCAATACTATATTGTACCTTCATACGTTCACGTGCTTTTTCATTCCCTTTGACAAAATCAGATAGCTCAATACCAGATTGACGTAAAGATTCCACACTTGCCTCTACTGCTGGTTGAATATTTACCGTAATCATCTCGCGCGCATTCATAAATTTAATGGCTTGTTGAGCATCCTCTTCATCTGCTTGAGTACCATATGGCAAACGAATTGGATAAAACACATACTCATTTGTTCCATTTTCTTCATTCATTTCATCTATCGCCATTTGTGCCAGCTTTCCAGTCAATGTAGAATCTTGCCCACCAGAAATCCCCAAAACAAACCCTCGCAAAAAATCATTTTTCTTCAAGTACGCTTTCAAAAAATCAACGCTTTTTCGAATCTCTTGTTTAGGATCAATCTCAGGCTGAACCATCATCTCTTCCACAATTTGTTTTTGTAGTGAGTTCATTTTTCCACTCCTATTCTACACTCAATTTTGATATGTATATCCTTATGTTTACTATATCACAATCCACCTTATTCTTCTCTTTCAATCCTTATTTATTCTGATAGGATCTACACCAACAAAAATGGCTCCATTAGACGACTTACACACCATGCCAATTTTTACTTTTCGTAACTATGGTCAGTGTACCTGCAATAACTAAATATTTTTTATCCATCTAGGTTGTATTTGTGAGTATTTTAAACTTTTATCTTAAATCATAAACATCATATATTGTTCCTACAATGAAAAAATATGTCATTTATCGTATTTATTTTCCATGCAATATTGTAAAATAAGGAGAGAGATAATCGTTGGAGTAAATTCGATAAGTTTTGGTGATAGACTGAGGAAAAACAAGAGTAGGACTCGCTTATACATAAGTAACAAAAAGCTAATTAAACTATTTCTATGAACCTTAGCTTGTGAAACTTTTTCAAAATAAGTAGTTTTTGAAGTAACTATTGTTCCTTTTCTTTTAAAGATAAAAGGGATTATAAGAAACTCGATTTAAACTTCTTAATAAGGAAAGCGCTACTTTGTTTTCAGAGAAACAGATCAGTAATTATAGATGAAAATAAAACCTCTTTTTTTCTCCAACACTAGTATTATCAACCTATCTCTTTTTATTTATATCTATTTAAGTTGGAATTTTAGGAGGAATCTGCATGGGATTATTAAGTGGTCTAATGGGAAACGCTTCAACAATTAAAAAAGAAGAAGTGAAAGAAGAACTAAAAGATTTGCTCACAAGTAACGAGGAAATTGAGTCAGCTTTTAAATTAGTGAGAGATCTTATAATCTTTACAGACAAACGTCTACTTTTGGTAGATAAACAAGGTCTAACTGGTAAAAAAGTAGAATATCATTCTGTTCCCTATAAAAGCATTTCTCACTTTAGTGTAGAAACTGCTGGTACCTTCGATTTAGATGCTGAACTAAAAATTTGGATTTCCGGTGCTCAGGAACCAACCATTTCAAAACAATTTAGGAAAGATGACAGTATTTACGATATTCAAAGGATCTTGGCAACTATATGCGCTTAAGACCACTAGGAAAGCCTCTTAAAGGGCTTTCTTTTTTATGGGACACCCATAACTAGGAAGTAGCCTTCTTCTTAATAACTATCTATCCATAGAACTGCTTCACAAGAGTGAAACGGTCGGCAGATTACATCATGCCGCTCATTAAGGTACATATCTAATAGTAGACCTTTCCCTCGGACCCGTCCAAACAAAATAGATTTTCCTGTCATAGTATATAGTACATCCTATTGAAAGGAGGGTTAACATGAGCGGAAAGTCTGGTAGTGAAACGGCTTTAGTTCTAGTACTATTCATACTTTTAGTTATCATATTAATGGCTGCAAGTGGAGGTTCAAGATATGAACGACTAGATACAGGAATAAGTGTACATGGTAGTCTGTAAATTGGATGATATCTATATTCTTTACGAAAACCGCACTATTTATAGTGGGGTTTTAATCTATGGATCCGTCCAAACAAAATAGATTTTCCTGACATAGTATATAGTACATCCTATTGCTAGGAGAGGTTAACATGAGCAAACACAGTAGTTCTGGATTTGTAATTGTATTAGTATTATTTATACTTTTCATTATAATTTTTGTTACTTCATGTGGAAACAGTAGTTGGAGTGCAACGCGTTTAACGTATCCAGCCGTTTTAGAATATGCGCAATGATAAAAATATACCAAAGTCTATCAGTATTACAATCAAAAATAGTTGATCAACCTATACAAATAGTTCAAACTCCTTAAAGGCAAGCGAATTTGTTATCGGTTGTCTTTTTGCATTGCTCAAAGAATCTACTGAGTTTTATGGTCTAGAGCTCCTGAAAAGGAGATGAAAGGTACATTTATTATTTACTAAGGCTAAAAAATGTAGAAAGCATGCAAAAGTTCAAATTTATCTGATTGATTTCCGGAATCATTTTTTTATGCTTCCTTATGTTTTTTGTTGTGTTTAAAAACGTCTGCCCTACAAAAATCATGAAAAGCAAATTTCAACTACAAAAAACCACCTCCCGATGATGATTGAGAAGTGGTTAATGTATTACAAATTTATTGACATTGTGACTGCTTCACAAGAGTGAAACGGTCGGCATATTACATCATGCCGCCCATTCCACCCATGCCGCCCATGCCGCCCATATCAGGCATTGCAGGTGCTGCACCAGCTTCTTCTGGTAGGTCAGCTACAACAGCTTCTGTTGTTAAGAACATTGCTGCAACAGATGCTGCGTTTTGTAATGCTGAACGAGTAACTTTTGTTGGGTCTACGATTCCAGCTTCAACCATGTTTACCCACTCGCCAGCTGCAGCGTTGAAGCCAACGCCAACTTTTTCGCGTTTTAGGCGGTCAACGATGATTGAGCCTTCTAATCCAGCATTCACTGCGATTTGACGAATTGGCTCTTCAAGCGCACGTAGAACGATGTTGATACCCGTTGCTTCGTCACCTTCAGCTTTGATTTCTTCTACTTTTTTGTATACGTTTACTAGTGCTGTACCACCACCAGATACGATACCTTCTTCTACAGCTGCACGCGTAGAGTTTAATGCGTCTTCGATACGAAGCTTGCGCTCTTTTAGCTCAGTTTCTGTTGCAGCACCAACTTTAACAACCGCAACACCACCAGCTAATTTAGCAAGACGCTCTTGTAATTTTTCTTTATCGAACTCAGAAGTCGTTTCGTCTAGTTGAGCACGGATTTGATTAACACGAGCGGCAATCTTATCCGTTTCACCAGCGCCTTCGACAACTGTTGTATTTTCTTTTGTTACAACGATTTTCGCTGCACGTCCCAGTGAGTCAAGAGAAGTTGTTTTCAAGTCAAGACCTAGGTCTTCTGTAATCACTTCTCCACCTGTTAGGATAGCAAGGTCTTCAAGCATTGCTTTACGACGGTCACCGAATCCTGGAGCTTTTACAGCTACCGCATTGAATGTTCCACGAAGCTTGTTCACTACTAATGTAGCTAACGCTTCACCTTCAACGTCTTCCGCAACAAGAAGTAATGGCTTTCCTTGTTGAACAACTTGCTCAAGGACAGGAAGGATTTCTTGAATGTTCGTGATCTTTTTGTCTGTGATTAAAATATATGGATTTTCTAAAACTGCTTCCATTTTATCAGAATCAGTCACCATGTATGGAGATGCATAGCCACGATCGAATTGCATTCCTTCCACAACGTCAAGTTCTGTAGAGAAGCCTTTTGATTCTTCAATTGTGATAACACCGTCGTTTCCAACGCGCTCCATTGCTTCAGCAATCAATTGACCTACTTCATCATCCGCAGCAGAGATTGCCGCAACTTGAGTAATAGACTCTTTGCCTTCGATTGGCTTTGAGATTGTTTTTAGTTCAGCGATAGCCGTTTGTGTTGCCTTTTCGATTCCTTTACGTACGCCAACAGGGTTTGCACCAGCTGTTACGTTTTTAAGACCTTCGCGAATCATTGCTTGTGCAAGAACGGTAGCAGTCGTTGTTCCGTCCCCAGCAATTTCATTTGTTTTGCTTGCTACTTCTGCAACTAGCTTAGCACCCATGTTTTCGAATGCATCTTCTAATTCGATTTCCTTTGCAATTGTCACACCATCGTTAGTGATAAGGGGAGAACCGAATTTTTTCTCAAGAACGACGTTGCGTCCTTTTGGTCCAAGTGTTACTTTTACTGCATCAGCAAGTTGGTCTACACCGCGTAGCATAGAACGACGTGCTTCTTCACTAAATTTAATTTCTTTAGCCATACTAAAAAGACCTCCTCAAATTTTTAATCTTTTGTATGTGATAAACGATTCATTATTTGCTAAGAATAGCTAAAATGTCACTTTCACGAAGAACAAGGTATTCTGAACCATCGTACTTCACTTCTGTACCAGAGTATTTTGAGAAGAGAATGCGCTCACCTACCGCTACCTCTGGAGCTACACGCTCACCGCTGTCAAGTACGCGACCTGCTCCTACTGCGACAATAACACCTTCTTGTGGTTTTTCTTTCGCAGAGTCTGGTAAAACAATTCCGCTAGCCGTTTTTTCTTCTGATTCAACTAGCTCAATTACAACGCGATCACCTAGTGGTTTTAACAACTGAAACAACCTCCTCAATAAATATATGTAAAGTTCATTATTAGCACTCACCTTATACGAGTGCTAACACAATTAATATAATAAAGAATTCGCCTTCCTTTTGCAAGCATCCTGCGTTAAATTTTTCCTAAAAATACTTCGACAATATTTCTGCATACGTCTACAACACCCTCTCAGTAAGTGTCGAGAAGGCATTCAATTTGAACCATAACCGATTTATTAGTAGAATGAATACTTAATTAAACGTTTTCAAAGGAGATCACACAATGAATAAACGTGATGGCTATATTTTAATTATTTATTTACTCATGCAACTTTCAGGACCGATTGCCGTCCCGCTTATTTACCAGTTAGGACTCACAAGCTTTGATGTACAAAACAAAGAAGACATGCTCTATATAGCTGCAGGCTATTGGTTGTTTATTAGCTTTTCACTGACACTGATAATTGTTCTTTTTATGCTAAGAAAAAGCGAAAGAAATAAAATGCTAGGAGAACCAATGGGTCTACCTTCATCCCTGTCTTGGGCATTTGGTGGAATTATTCTTGCCTTTATTGCTCAAGTCATTGCCATTTCGATTGAAACAGGCATCGGTATCGAACCAGGCTCGGAAAATACAGAAACAGCCATGAAAATGATTGCTTTTGTACCGATTGCACTTTTTGCTTCATCGATTGCTGGTCCTATTTTAGAAGAAATTATCTTTCGACAAATTCTTTTTGGGGCACTCTATAAACGAATGCCATTCTTTGCTGCGTCATTCATTAGTTCCATTCTTTTCGGACTAGCACATCAAGAGTTATCCCATCTTATTTTATATACGACGATGGGCTTTACCTTCGCCTTTTTATATGTTCATACGAAAAGAATTGTAGTTCCAATCATTGCCCATGTTGGCATGAATACACTTGTGGCGATCATTCAATTTACGGCAAATGATCGTATAAGTTTTAAAGAACAAGCCATCACATTACTTCAACTAATCATGTAGCTTGTTTTTCGTCCTCACCACAGTGTGAACGTTATTTTATATGGAGGAAATATTATGAGACCATCACCATTGTTTGCAGGCTTCTTCTATACTTTACTCGGCATTTTATTTACGTATTTTGCCATTTATAATGTCAATGAAAGCGGATGGGGATTTTTTACCTACTTCCTTATCTTTTTTGCGACAATTGATTTTAGATCAGGACTACGTATGTTCAATATTCATTTTAAATTAAAAAAAATGCAAAAAAAATAGACCATTTCTTCATATGGTCCAACCTTAGAGGGTAGTTAGTGTCAAAAATCACTAATTATCCTTTTCTTATATTATTCATTAAGCTGTGCTTCCCTGAAATACTTGTTTTAATTGTCTTCGTCCTCGATAAATTCTTGTTTTTACAGTATTAGAATTGATAGCGAGTACTTTCGCAATTTCCTGTTCCTGTAGACCTGGACGAAGTTTAAGCATCAGTACATCTTGATACCGTCCATTCAACCTTTTTATCGCACTTACAACTTCCTCCTCCAACAAAGCAAACTCTACTTCTTCCTCAACATTTTGCGTAGTGGCTGTCTCGAAACTTTCAAAGGCCTCTGGTCCCACCTGCATCCCTTTATACTTCTTTTCTTTTCGAATAAAATCGATGGCCGTTCGGGATGCAATGGCACAAAGCCACGCACCCAATTTCCTCTCATCTTTGACAGTTTCAGCTTTTGCGATCGCTTTTATAAACGTTTCATGTACGACATCCTCTGCAAGGTATTTATCCCGAGTAATGGAATAGCTTATATGAAATAATCGTTTATAAAACAAGCTGTACGCCTCTGAAAAATCAAATTTACTCACTACATCCTCCTCCTATTCCACCGTTTCAATGTCCTCATTTATCTTCAATGAGATCCTTATTTTAAATAAGTCTCCGTCAGCTTCAATATCCATTTCCCCACCATGAAGATCAACAATTGATTTCGCTATCGCAAGGCCAAGTCCAGACCCTTCCGTATGACGTGATGCATCTCCTCTTTTAAACCTTTCAAACAGTTCATCTGTATTTTGACTTAGTTCATATTTTGAAACATTTTTAAACGTAATCAATGCTCGATTCTTCATCATTGAAATATCGATATAAACGCGCGAGTTCTCGAGTGCATATTTTAGAGTATTTCCAATTAAATTATCAAAAACGCGCCACAGTTTTTGACCATCTACAATCGCAAGTACAGGCTCTTTAGGATTCGTTATGCGAAACTGCAGACTTGAATCATTAATTGCATTATCATGTTCCGCTAAAGCCTGCTGCAACAGCTGGACGAGGTCTACCCTGTGCTTCGTTAGTTCCATATTCCCACTGGCCATTTTTGATACTTCAAATAAATCATCAATGAGCAGCTTTAACCGTTTTGATTTCCGATCAATAATGTCAAGGTACGCTTCCTTCTCCTCATTGGATGCACCCTTTACTTTCAGTAATTCGGTGTACGTAATAATGGACGTAAGGGGTGTACGTAGATCATGACTGACATTCGTAATTAGCTCCGTTTTTAGGCGCTCACTTTTTGCTTGTTCATTTAGGGATAGTTTTACTCCTTCTTCAAGCTTGTTAATATTACCTGCAAGTATGACCAACGAATGATCACCTACTGTAGGTAACTCTTCTCCGCGTTCACCTGCGACTAGTTCATTTGTTTTTTCTATAATATTGTTTAAATATCTACTTCTTCTGACTAAAATAATTATTACAGGAATTCCAATTACCACGAGAAGAATTATAAAAAATTCTAATATTACTAAATAATAATTCGAATAATATACCACATTTGGATTTAAAGCAGTTACCAAACTGGCAATGCATAAACCAACAATGATAGCGATTAATAGGACTACTAGAAAACGGAAACTTCGATTCACCATTTTTTCAACATTAGTGAATAATTTATAAAGCAGTGATTTACTCCACTCCTGCTTAATTTTCCTGCCTTTTTTTATGTTAGTTAAAATGGATTTTCCATATAAAAACAGTAGGAGCCATACAACCGCTACGATAAGCGAAAGCATAATTAGGTCAATAAAAGCATAATCTCTATACCAAAATCGCAGCCATGGTATCCATATATATTCCCTTGGGTGATTAGAAAACGTCAAACCTAATAAGACAACTATAAGGAACGTACTTATTCTGACATCAACGGGTAGCTTATATAAAAACGCGCTCCATTTTTCCATAAAAGTATGAATGCTCTTCGATTTTCTCCCAATAAAAAAGCATAAAATAAGAGCAACTATACTTATAAGAACATAGAGGATAAATACTATTTGTTCCTGTTCATATTTTTCAAACTCTTGTGCTATAGCATTAGTTGAAGACGTTGGAACAGCGATCCAACCATCTATCATTCCTGACAGCTCAGGGGGAATATCGATCCACCCAAATCGATTCAGCAGATCTCTTCCAATTGGAATTGATTCTTCGGCTACATACACCATGTTATTTTCGTTAAAATAATTTTCTACTTCACCTTTTAAATTTGGTATATTTGTGTAAATCTCTCCGTTTGTTTGATTTATAAAATGGTAAAGAAAGTCATTTTTTTGTTCCTTAAAAAAGGAAGATTTAATTTCACTCTCTTTATAATAATCTTCTATTTGTTGTTCTCTTTCTTTCAAAATTTCTTGCATCACATACTCATCACTTTGAAGACTTTGAGCACTTTTCTTTATTTCCTCAATTTTTTCATTTCTTTCTACGATAAGGGATTCAACTTCCTCTAAGTTTCCTGTATCGATTGCACTATTAAGTGCATATTCATACTCTTCTTTAATTCTCTCGATTTCAATGCCGCTCGTATCAATAAACCCATATTCACTACTGTGAATATCTGGTAAGCTAATTAATGTTTTGGCTTCTTCTAAAGTGAAACCATTTAACTCATTCTCTTCTAAATCCTGAATAAAAAGAAAGTATTGATCCTTAAAAGCATAGGTTTCCGAATAATCACTTTTAGTGTAAAAAAGGCCATTCATTTTAAATAGGACGAGTCCACTGAACCCAAAAGTAAGCAGAATTAACCATATTCCTAGCACCCATCTATTTTTCCATTTTGTATCCAATCCCCCACACCACCTTTAAATACCTTGGATTTTTCGGGTCAATTTCAATTTTTTCGCGAATTTTTCTTATATGAACGGCTACTGTATTTTCTGCATTATAGTAAGGTTCATCCCATACCCGTTCATAAATTTCATTGACTGAAAACACCCTGCCAGCATTCGTCATTAATAAGTTAACAATTTTATATTCAATTGGCGTAAGCCTGACAGGCTCTCCATGCACTGTCACTTGTTTGGCTGATTGCTCCAAGGTCAATCCATGTAAATCA
Organism: Bacillus spongiae; assembly: GCF_037120725.1. Taxonomy (NCBI): domain Bacteria; kingdom Bacillati; phylum Bacillota; class Bacilli; order Caryophanales; family Bacillaceae; genus Bacillus; species Bacillus spongiae. Next base: position 11,306 of record NZ_JBBAXC010000027.1, on the reverse strand, counting down.
ATCACATCGTTTTTCCCCTCAATAGACCCAAAATTAACATACCTTCTTAATTGAGACTTCACGCGAGCAACAAGCTCCATAGGGTTGAACGGTTTTGTAATATAATCATCTGCTCCCACTTGTAAACCCAAAATTTTATCCGTATCCTCACTCTTAGCACTTAACATGATAATTGGTATGTTTTTCTCTTCACGGATTTTATAAGTCGCTGAAATGCCATCAAGTCTTGGCATCATAATATCTAATATAATCAGATGGATGGGATGTTCATTAATCATTTCTAAGGCTTCTACACCATCTTTTGCCTTTAAAACGGTCACGCCTTCGTTCCTTAAATAAATTTCAATCGCGTCCCGAATTTCTTTTTCATCATCCACCACTAAGACAAAATAGTTATCCATTGATCCGCCTTCTTTCCTGAACGATTTCTCTTTAGCTTTAGTGTACTAGAAAAAACTTATCATTTATTTACATATTTTCTTAAGATTTTCTTAAGGCTACTGGTAAAACTCAACAATCTTTATTCCTCGTCATTCACTACTATCTATTATGAATAAACGAAAGGAAACTTATCAATCAAACAAAAAAAGCCGCCTATTATCGACAGATAATAGGTGGCTTCTGTATAAAACTTATAAATTATTCTTCCATTTCTCTTTTTTGCTCAGCAATTAATACCTTTCGATAGCCTATCTTACAAATCCACAGACTAATCTCGTACAAAATGAATAGTGGGACCGTTACGAGTAAGTGGGACATAAGGTCAGGTGGCGTAATCATCGCTGCAATAATAAACAAAATGAAATACGCATATACCCTCATTTTGGACATAAGCATTGGCGTAATGATACCAAGTCTTGTCAAAAATAGCATGATAACGGGTAGCTGAAATAAGAAACCGAACGGGATGGTCATTTGAAATAAGAATTCAAAATACTCATTAATACCGATTTCTTGTTCAATTTCAAGATTGGTAGATAAATTCAGCATAAAATCTACCACGAATGGGAACAGAATAAAATAGGAAAAAGAAAGCCCACCAACAAACAATAACATTACGATCGGGATGTAGCTTAACGTCACACGTTTTTCTTTTTCATATAATCCTGGAGATACAAAAGACCACACCTGATAAAGAATCACAGGCAGTGTCATTAGTAAGGATAAAAATAAGATTACTTGAACATAGATTTTCAATGGATCCGTCAGACGAAATGCATTCATCGTTAGTTCCTTTGCTTCATCGGCATTTTGTAAAAAGCGAATGAGTGGTTCAGCAAGAAAAAAACTTATCACAATGGCAAACAGTAAGAAAACGACCACGATGAGAAGTCGTTTTCTTAATTCATCTATATGTTCATAAACAGTCATTTGATTTTGACTCATGATTCTTCACCTAGCATTTACTTAACATCTTTTTTTTCATCTTCATCCGCTAAGCCTTTAGTGGCATTTTTGAATTCGCGCAACGTATTTCCCATTGCTTTCCCTAGCTCGGGCAATTTTTTCGGACCGAAAATTAATAATGCAACTACGACGATTGCTACAAGACTACCTGGACCTGGCATTACGCTACACCTCCTCAGTAATATATTACACCATTATACCGTTAAATCCTAATTTCTTATAGACCTTCTTGTGACGTTTCCGTGTCATCATTTGAATAATTTTTTAAGAAATAGACAAGTGACTGCAGCTCGACTGCTAAATCAATATGATGGATACGAATAGAAGCAGGAACATTTAAGCGCGCTGGTGTAAAGTTTAAAATCCCCTTCACATTCGCGTTGACTAACCGATCGGTAATGCTTTGTGCTACTGGAGCTGGAACGGTTAATATGACCACTTCTATATTCCCTTCAAGAAGTTTTTCTTCTAATTGAGCGAGAGGGAAGACAGGCACTTCACCAAATTCCATCCCTACCTTTTCTGGGTTAACATCAAAGGCTACCTCAATTTTAGTATTATTATTTTTCAAGAAATTATAATGAAGGAAAGCTGTTCCTAAATTACCAACCCCTATTAAACCTACCTTTGTGACCTCATCCTGGCTTAATGTTTTACTAAAGAAACTTAATAGGTAATTGACATTATAACCATAGCCCTTTTTTCCGAGTGCTCCAAAATAAGAGAAATCCCGTCGAATGGTTGCTGAATCTACTTTTACTGCTTCGCTTAATTCTTTTGAGGAAACTCGTTGTTTCCCCGATGAATGTAAATTTTGAATAAAGCGATAATATAGCGGCAAGCGTTTTGCTGTAGCTTGCGGTATTTTCATTGTGTCTTGATTCATTTTTTATCCCCCCGCCATCTCTTTCACCACTGTATATCATCTAAATAGAACAGCTCTTGTGGCTTTACTTGTTTTTGAATTCTGTTAGCGCTTCCATTTTGTCACTTTCATTATTTTTTATATAGACAAACGATCGAGATACTCTTCTCTTCATATCATACACCATTTTTCTATTTCTGTCTGTTACCTACTTCACAAGTTATGCTATTGCTCATTTGCTTTTAAATACGATACACTAATAGTATAAATGAGGTGAAATCATGATTTTATTACAAGTAAATAATGTGACAAAGCATTTTGGTGCTGAACTTATTTTATCGAATATAAAATTAGAAATAAAATCAAACGATCGAATTGCATTAGTTGGTCGTAATGGAGCGGGAAAATCGACTCTATTAAAAATTATCTCCAATCAGCTATCTTATGATTCAGGTGAAATCATTAAACCGAAACATGTAACAATGGGGTATTTGGCGCAGCATACAGGACTTGAATCCAATTTATCTATTTGGGAAGAGATGCTTTCCGCCTTTGACCATGTTCGCCAACTTGAAGGAAAAATACGCAAACTAGAACACAGCATGGCATCTCCTGAAGTATACGATGACACAGAACGATATGAGAGAATCGTTCAAGAATATGATCTCCTTACTGTGAAATTTAAAGACATAGGTGGGTACCAATACGAATCGGATATTCGGACCATTCTTCATGGACTAAATTTCGCGGACTTTGACTATTCAACGAAAATTTCCACTTTAAGTGGAGGACAAAAGACAAGGCTAGCACTGGCTAAGTTACTTTTAACAAAGCCTGACCTCCTTATTCTAGACGAACCGACAAACCACCTGGATATTGAAACACTTTCCTGGCTTGAGCAATTTTTACAAGGATACCCAGGTAGCATTCTCATTGTTTCCCATGACCGCTATTTCCTAGATAAAGTTGTTACGAAAGTCTATGAAATTTCAAGAAAAAATACGAAGAAATACCACGGTAACTATAGCGATTATTTAAATAAAAAAGCCGAAGACTATGAACGTGAAAGTAAACAATTTGAACGTCAACAAGCGGAAGTAGCCAAACTGCAAGATTATATTCAACGCAATCTAGCTCGCGCCTCTACAACCAAAATGGCACAAAGCAGACGAAAAAAGCTTGAAAAGATGGACCTCATGTCTCAACCGTTAAGTTCTGAGAAATCTGCTCATTTCTCCTTTGGCATTGAGCGACCTAGTGGGAATGATGTTCTTAAAGTGGATGACCTTACTATCGGTTATGAAAGCACACCATTATCCTCTCACTTGAATTTCCATTTATCAAAAGGAGATAGCATTGCATTAGTAGGTCCAAATGGAGTAGGAAAATCAACGTTAATAAAAACGCTTGTCAATAAACTGCCTTCTCTATCAGGAAGCTTTCAGTTTGGGACGAACGTAATGATTGGCTACTACGATCAAGAGCAGGCAGAATTATCGTCCAATAAAACGGTCCTTCATGAGTTATGGGATGAGTATTTATTGAAGCCCGAAAAAGAAATTCGCACTGTTTTAGGCAATTTCCTTTTTTCAGGAGACGATGTTTTAAAGCCCGTTCATTCACTTAGTGGCGGAGAAAAAGCACGGCTTGCCCTTGCAAAGCTCATGATGGAAAAACCAAATGTTCTGATTCTTGACGAACCAACGAACCATTTAGATTTAGATAGTAAAGAGGTTCTTGAAAACGCACTGATTGATTACCCAGGAACCATCCTTTTCGTCTCACATGACCGTTATTTTATCAATCGAATCGCAACTAAAATCGTTGAACTATCCAGTAGTGAAACAAAAGAGTATTTAGGAGATTATGATTATTTTGTTGAGAAAAAGCAAGAAGTAGAAGAGCTCGCTTTATTAGAAGAAAAAGAACGAGAAGAAATAGCAACCTCCTCTTCACAAACAGCAAAAGGAAGTCATCGTATTGATAAGGAAGCAAAAAAACTTGAACGCCAACGCGCGAGAAGAATTCAAGAAATTGAAGAAAATATTGAAAAGCTAGAGTCAGACATTACGGAAAAAGAAGCACAATTATTTGATACGACCCATTTTCAAGATGTAGAAACAATGAAAAGACTTCATGATGAAGTAGAGGCAGCGAAAGAAACTTATGACGAGCTTTTAGAAGAATGGGAATTACTACAAACATAACTTCCATCCCCTGCCTTTTTGCAGGGGATGTTTTTTTAATATAATTTCCACAATGTTATACACATTTACGACCCTACTACATTAATACTCACAGAGTTTTTCCACATTATCCACATAATTATTCTTAGTTTTCCACATTTTTATTCAAAATGGAAGCGTTATTATTTTTGATTGCTCACAAATTATACATGGATATCCACAACTTATCAACAGATTGTGTACAAAACAAACGTTCTAGTGGATAACTTTTTAATCTCTTCACCTTCTCTTCCTAATATTTTACTTCTATAATTTAAGAGCTTCCTGATTTGTAGAGAGCTTACGTCTAATCATTCTAATTTGTCCACGGTGACTAATCTCATCTTCCATTACGTGATACCATAAATAATAAAGATTGTGTGGGATACCATTAGACCATGTTCTTTCTTCATATAACCAATCATCTGACTTCGTCTTAAACAAGTTTAGTGTTCTTTCTCTTACAGTTGATAACGCTGCTAAATAATAGTCAATTGAGTTATTTTTTATGTTAGCCCTCGCATTTTCTCCTAACTCCAAAGCATGTTTCCATTTCGATAATTCCGCTTCGTTAAAATCTCTTCCTTCAAATGAAATAACTTGGTGAACAGCTTCAATGGAAGCAATATGAAGCAATAAAGCCCCAATACTGTTTGCATCTTCCTCATATAAATAATCTAATTCTGACTGACGAAGTTCTGCAATTTCACTAATAGTTGTTTCCCTAGTATGCTCCAGCATTGTGATGAGTTCTCCAATTGTAGAAGAATAACCTTCTCTTGGCTTTACTAGATAATCCATTATTTTCCCTCCTATAAATGGTAATTATGATTTTACCAGTCGGGTAGATTATTTAAAGCCTTAAAATGATACTTAAATAGTGATATAATAAAATTGAACATAGAAAAAAAACCCAACAACCCGACACTCAATTGATTCGAGGTGTATAAAAACGTTGAGTTTTCCACAATTAATCCACAAGTAGAAATGTATTTACATCCAAATTTAGAAGATCAACCGACCTCTTCCAATTATTCTGAATGAGTTACTCCATTAATCGCTACCTATACTTTTGTTTCATAAAGAAAAGATGACTCTTTAGCCTATTCTCTACCAGTAAAAAGGTTTTTAGAAAAAAATAATTCTACGATAAAATGGATCAAACCCTCAAATAACAAAGAAGGGGTGAAAGTATCACCCTAATCCTTCACTTCTCATCTCGATGATGAGCTACAATGTATATTTAGTTGGTTCAAAACCTAATAGAGATTTAATAAAAGACTTCTGATGCTCCGATTCTGATTCATCTAAATCATTCATTGCCCACAACGCTTCATCCATATAGACAAAGATTAGAAGTTCATTCCATACTTCTTTTTCCGTTTCAGTTAAGGATACATGACATAGATAACCAGACTTAAATTCCTCCCATTCCTCAACGGTAAACATTCTCTCTGGTGCAGTATCTATTTCAGTATGGAATAGTATCAGGGCTAACGCCAAATCAAAAATCCGTGGAATACTTCCTGCATTATCAGGGTCAATTAACACCAAGCCTTCCTCTGAATAGATGAGGTTATTCGCTTTATAGTCCCACGATGCATCAACATACGGAATAGTAATATCCTTTAGATTTTCAAATGAATTTTCCAATAATCGCTTTATCTCTTTAGATAATTGTTTAAATGCTTGAATATGAACATTATCTTTATATTGATCCAGTAGGTGATTAATATCGCTCTTCACATCATTAATAAAGCCTTCATCGTATTGTTCCCAATTAAAACCATGGTCGAAAACACTTTTGTTTGAGGAAACAGCATGGATCTTTCCGAGCATGCTGCCTGCATCATAAATATCCTTTAGACTTGCATCATATTTTCGTCCATTTATAAATGGGTAGACAACCCAATTCTGATCATTCACTTCATGATAAAGTTGGTCTTTAAATAAAATTGGCCTTACTACTCCAATGCCACTGTCTTCTAATTGTTCTGTCCATGTAAAAAGGCGTTCAACCTTACTTCGATCTTTTTTTGTTTTTTTGACAATCGTATCTCGGCCACCCTGTTTTATCTTAAATACTGGCGAATACTTATAAATAGACGTTATTGTGGAATCTAACCCAAAATAGGTATATACTTCATTCATATCTTCACTTTCCCTTTCAAAATATATTCTTTTTATTATGTATAAAGAACCTCCCTAACTTATTCAAGCCAGTGCCTAAAAAACCCTCTTTATCGTTTACAATAGTGGTTAACGATTATTTTCTGCAGAAAAAAAGAGCATCCAACCGTCAGAAATTGACCAATTGGAATGCCCCTTGCTACTGATATTATTAACCGTTATAGGAATAGTTAACAAAGCTTATACAAATGTAACTTTCTCTTCAAGGGAAGCTCTTACCTTTTCCGGTGTAGTTGGTTCTTTTCGATAGCCTAATGGAACCACTAATGCAACCTCATATTCATCAGACGAATAGTTTAATAATTTTAGTACATCGTCATTCATAAATCCTTCCATTGGACATGAATCGATTTCAAGCGTTGCAGCAGCCATCATTAAGAAAGAGGCAGTAATATAGCATTGGGATTTCGACCATGCTGTAAAGGCTTCGCTATTAGGGAATGACTGCAAGAAATTAACGGCGATAGGAATTCCATTCTCTGGAATTCTCTCACTAATTAGTTTTTTTACTTCTGGAGAGTTAGGATCTAATAATGTGTCTTTTTTCGCTAATATGACAACAACCGCACTCGCGTCCTCAACTTGTTGCTGGTTAAACGATGCTTCTTTAAGCTGTGATTTCATACTTTTATCTTGAACAACAACGTATTCCCAATGCTCCAGATTTAAAGAAGATGGGGCTTTTAGTGCGCTATCTAAAATAAACTTTAAATCATTCTCAGGGATCTCCTTGTTTACATCGAAATGTCGAGTAGCATGACGAAAATATAATGCATCTGAAAAATTTAGCATCTTTATAGTCCTCTCTTAATTGGATTTTTAACGCCTGTATTTATGGAGTTCATTCTTTTCTTATTATTCAGATCATGTTCCAGCATGCAATAGAACCGACCTGTTTAAAAGTAAGAGATGGTACCATTCTCTACTAGTTAAAAGAATTGTTTTTTCAATCCTTCTACAGTAAATTATAAGTAGTGAATAATATAGAGTAAATACGTCAAATATTTTTGACCTTACAAGGAGGCTAAATTATGGCGATCTCAAGAAAAAAAACGTGTGAGCAACTAAGTAAGTTAGAAAAAATACTTATATCAATCGACGGAAGATATACTCCCGTTTTAATATTAGCTCTTGAAGAAAATCACAGATTTAGTGATTTATTAAGAAGATTACCCGATACAAATAAGCAAAGCTTATCTACTACGCTAAAACAATTAATGAAGTATGATATTGTGTTCAGAAATGTCATTAAAGAGTCTGCTCCGCAGCATATCGAATACGGATTAACAGAAAAGGGGAAAAAAATACGAGGTATCCTTTTACAAATGTCAGAAATTATGTAGCATAGGTGGTATTCTACCTCTAAATAAAAAGCACTCTATACGCAAAGAATGGACCAAGAAGAGTTTAGCTAATCGCGTTGTTCAAGTGGAGGAAAATGATTGAATAATACCCATGATGGAGACGTGTGCAAAAGCAAACATAACCACTACATTCAATGGAGGGCCCTTTTGCCATAACGGCACAGAGCTCTTAAAAGAGACAATTGAAAAAAAGCCTGTTTGATCTTACCAAGAAGGGCTGCCTTCCGTAAACCCACGTTGAGAGGGATCAACATGGGACATTGCACGAACCTGACTTTAGAATTGTTTACTTCAAAAAAGAAGCAGAGAAAACAATTCGTTTTCATCTGCTTCTTTTTATTTTAACGCTTGTTAGATAACCCTTAAAGCTCTAATCCTGGATTTCCATTCATTTTCATATTCCCTCTTTTTCCTTGTTCATACATAACTGTACCTGCTGCGGCTATCATAGCTGCATTATCTGTACAAAGTGATAATGGTGGAATGACGAGGTCTATATCTGGTAGCTGTTGAAAAGATTCATTCAAACGATTTCTCAAGCCTTTATTGGCTGCTACCCCACCAGCTAATAAAACCTGTTTTACCTTATATTCCTCCGCTGCTCTCATCGTTTTTCCAACTAAGACATCGATAACACTTTGTTGAAAGCTTGCTGCTAAATCTTCGGGTAAAATGTCCTCTCCCCTTTGCTTCGCATTATGAAGCGTATTAATAACAGCTGACTTTAAGCCACTAAAGCTAAAATCATAAGAACCCGTTTCTAGCCATGCACGTGGCAATTCAATATTGGGTGACCCATCATGTGCTAACCGATCAATGTGCGGTCCACCTGGATATGGTAACGCCAATGTTCGCGCTACTTTGTCATATGCTTCCCCAGCTGCATCATCTCTCGTTTCACCAATCACCTCAAATTCACCATGCCCCTTCATTAAAACAAGCTCCGTATGGCCACCTGATACAACAAGAGATAGCAATGGGAAATGCATTTCCTTTACTAATCGATTTGCATAGATATGGCCAGCAATATGGTGGACACCTATAATTGGAATCCCGTGAGCAAAAGCGATGGCTTTTGCTGCATTTACTCCTATTAACAATGCTCCTACCAATCCTGGTCCTTCGGTAACGGCAATGGCATCAATATCTTTAAAGGATAAATCCGCTTGTTCTAACGTTTCTTCTAAAACTAAGGTAATTTGTTCAACATGATGTCTTGAAGCAATTTCAGGGACCACACCGCCAAATCGCCTATGACTTTTTATTTGTGATGCGACAACATTTGCTATAATTTCGTTACCATTCTTTATAATAGCAGCAGCCGTTTCATCACAACTTGTTTCAATTCCTAATACATAAACATCTTTATTCATCTAATTTCACCCACATTACTAGGGCATCCTCTTGATTATCACGATAATAATTTTTTCGGATACCTCCATTTTGAAATCCTAATTTTCGATAGAGAGACTGTGCAGTCTCATTACTTAAACGAACCTCAAGCGTCATCGAAGTAGCACCCTTCTCCACAGCATATTTCATCACATATCTCATTAAACCTTCCCCTAGACGTAGGCCTCGATAGGATGGAAGAATGGCGATATTTGTAATATGAGCTTCATCAATTATGAGCCACATTCCACAGTAACCAATAATTTGGTTGTCTATCTCAAGGACCATATACTGCGCAAATCGGTTTTTATTCAGCTCATTATAAAAAGCATCTTCATTCCAAGGTACACTAAAGGACGCTTTCTCTACTTCCATAACTTTTTTTACATCATTTACATTCATTAATCGAAGTTGATAGTCTTTATTCTGTATCATGTTATAAACCTCTATTGATTCTTTTGTGCTTCCAACCATTTCGCTTCAGCTTCTGCTAAACGAATATAGTTCGGAACCAGCATATGAATGTCATCCTCTTCCTTTGAGAGGCCAAGTAGTCCTAATTCAGAAGGACGAGGGTTTTGTTCTGTAACCCTATTAAAGACAGCAAGGTCACCTAATAAAGAAACAATATTTTCTTTATGTAACGAAACATCATTTCCTACAAATAAAACCGGCCTTTGCTTTTGCTTAAGCTTTTGAAACCACTCTACTGCTAATACATTGCAATCTTCCACTTCCTCAACAAGGTCACCATTTTGATAAGAATACAATCCTGTATACACTTGACCCCTTCTCGCATCAAATAGTGGACAAATATATCCGTCGAAATAGCGTCCATTAGATGCCAACACTGCCAAACTAGAAACACCCACAATTGGTATCTTTAAAGACCAAGCCAATGACTTTGCAATCGTTACACCTATTCGAACACCAGTATAAGACCCTGGTCCTTTCGCCACAATAATTTTATCTAAATCTTGTGGTGTCATATCACAATCCTTTAATAATTGTTCAATCGCTGGCATCGCTCGAACCGAATGGTTCTTTTTTATATTCGTCATGTATTCTCCCATTATTGTTCCTTCTGTGAATAAACAAACACCGAGAGTATAGTTAGACGTATCAATAGCCAATACATTCATTCCATTATCTCCTTACATAAGTTCTCATACCGCTCGCCTTTTGGTTTAAAAAATATTTTTCGCTTTGAATCACCTTGATGAAAGATTGAAATATCTAGTCGATTATTTGGTAGCTGATCTTCTATTAAGTGTGCCCACTCAATTACCGTGACTCCGTGGCCTTCAAAATATTCGTCAAAGCCTAGATCTTCAAAACTGTCTTCTAATCTGTAAACATCCATATGGTATAAAGGTAAACGTCCTTTGTATTCTTTAATAATCGTAAAGGTAGGACTATTGACTGTTTTTGTTATCTCTAGCCCTTTTGCTAGCCCTTTTGTAAAGGTCGTTTTACCAGCCCCTAAATCACCTTCAAGTGTCAATACGTCACCTGGCTCTAAGCATTTCGCTAGTCTTTCTGCAACGTTCATCGTGTCTTCATAACCTTGCGAGAGAAGTTCATATGTATTCATTCGTTTTCTCCTTTAATCTCTATAAAAAAACCTTAGGAATAAGCTTATCCTAAGGAAACATCATTAATATGTAGTGTAACGTATTTTCGCTCATTCATCAAAATTCTTCAGAAATAAAAAAAGAAACTACACAATGTAATTTCATAAATGGCGGTCCGGACGGGACTCGAACCCGCGACCTCCTGCGTGACAGGCAGGCATTCTAACCAACTGAACTACCGGACCAATGTATTGCGGGGGCAGGATTTGAACCTGCGACCTTCGGGTTA
>NZ_JBBAXC010000026.1 GCF_037120725.1 Bacillus spongiae | reverse complement strand
CCGAAAAGAAACGTGAAGAGTTACGCAATGAAGCTATTAAAGTAGCAAATGAAAAGAAGCTGCCACTTGATTTAGTTGACTTTATGTTAGGTGAAAATCAAGAAACAACAAATACTAATCTAGAAACTTTGGAAAAAGTCTTTAGTTCTCACACTCAACAGATTGTGGAAGAAAGACTAAAAGGAGGCTATAAGCCACCAAGCAACAACGACGGTAAAACACTAACAATAGAAGCGATTCAAAACATGTCAGAAGATGAAATTAACGAAAATTGGGAAGCAGTACAGCAAGTATTGCAGGATAGTTAAGGAGGAATTTATTAATGAGTATCACAAATTTTATGCCTACAGTTTGGAGCGCACGCCTGAATGAAAACCTAAGAAAAGCAATGGTGTATGGTTCTCTTGTTAATACGGATTATGAAGGAGACATTGCAGGAATTGGATCAACCGTAAAAATTAATACTATGGGAGCTGTGACTATTGGAGATTATGACAAAGACAATGGAACAGGAAACCCCCAAGAGCTTGATTCTAGTCAAACGACTTTAACATTGGATCAACAAAAATTCTTTAATTTCAAGGTTGATGATATCGACAAAGCGCAGACACGAAATAACTTAGTAGATTTAGCAATGTCGGAAGCTGCATACGGCTTAGCTGACATTATGGATAAATACATTGCTAGTCATTACACAGATGTATCTAACAAAAATACAATCGGTTCCGATGCTTCACCAATCACAGCGACAAAAGAGGATGCTTATGATCAATTGGTGGATATGTCGGTGAAATTATCAGAGTCGAATGTTCCTAAAATGGGTAGATGGGTGGTTGTTCCAGAATTTTATCATGGGTTACTTCAAAAAGACCCACGCTTTACGAAGGATTCTAACGTATTAGCTACTGGCTACATTGGTAATGTGTCTGGAATGCAAGTCTATACATCTAATAATGTACCAAACGTATCAGGGCAAAAATATAAGGTCATTGCAGGAACAAGAATAGCTATTTCATTTGCTCAATCAATTGATTCTATTGAGGCGTACCGTCCAGAAAATTTCTTTGCTGATGCGATGAAGGGCCTACAATTTTACGGAGGAAAAGTAATTAAACCAGAAGCGCTTGCAGTAATGACTGTAAACCGATAGGGGGAATAATAGTGAAATTTAAAAACAAAAAGACTAAAAAAGTGTGGGAAATTGTAGATAAAGAACATCAAAAACGACTACAAAAAAATCCTGATTATGAAGAAGTAAAAGCAACTCCAAAGGGTCAATAAATATGATATCAGAACTCAAATTATATTTAGGGGTAGAGGGCAAGGATGACCTTCTTTCCCTTCTCCTCGATATGACAAACGATGTTATAAAATCTTATTGCTATTGTGATGATGAAGATTTAGAGGAAATTCCAACATCTACTAAGCTGTGGATTGCAGCCACATTGTACGAAAAAAGAAAAGCAAACGGAATAGCATCCAAAACGCAAGGAAGTAGAAGTATTACTTATACAAACGTTCTAAGTGATGATATAAAACGGCAGTTAAATAATTTTAGGCGTATTCGAGGCGTTGAAAATGTTTAATAATCACGAATTAACTTTATTAGTAATGTCAGAGGGTTATATGAATGAAGATGATATATGGATAGAGGGAGAATTAACACCCTCTAAAACCGTCTTGGCGGACGTCCAACCATACACAAGAGAGCTTGCGTATAAAGAGTATGGTTATGATTCTAACGTCCAGTATAGGGCTTATATGGACTATGACAGCGTATTTACGGAAGGTGAAAAAGTCCTCTTAGATGGAAAGCAATATGTGATTAAAAAGCTCATTGCGTGGGATGAAGAATACCAGGAGTTGTTGCTTGATGGGGCTTAGAAGAACGGTCCACAGAACGGCTGCCGAAGTAATAAGAGAACGGCGTGAACGCCAAAAAGAGTTAATGAAAACGGGATGCGCTATGATTACAGCAGATGCAAAGTTGTTAGCACCCGTAGATACTACCGAACTAAAAAGAAGAATTGATGACGATGTCCGACAAGAAGGGAATAAAACCATTGGAACAGTTTTTAGTCCTGTGGATTATGCATATTGGGCCGAACAAAAACAACCGCATTTGGAGCCTGCGGTTGATCAAAACTTACAAGCTGTAAAAAACCTTTTTAGGGGTTTATAAAATGAATGAACTAAGCAAATATTTAAAAGCAGATAACGAGTTAATGAGTTTATTAAATAACGAGCCGGCTATATATTGGATTGAAAAGCCCAAAGAGAAAGAACATGATACTTTTATAGTTTATCGTTATAAAGAGTTAAACGGGGGACTCATTAAGGACTATCAATTTACCTTTCGTTTGATTAGCAAGAACTTAGTAACACTTAAAAAAATACATGAAAAAACAGTGAAATTATTAGATCAATACAGAAAAATAGACATTCCTAATATCCGTTACTGTGCATTAGTAAACGGTGGGGGAATGGCAAGAAATCCAAGTACAGAAGAATTTGAATCTGTGCTTTATTTTTTGGTTAAAAAATAGGAGGCATAGAATATGCATTATCAAAAGTCAGATCCAATTGCTCTAGGAAGTGGGGAGCTTTATTTTGGTTATTCCAAGGATATTGCCGATTTATCAAATCTTACAACGGAAGAAGAGAACGCCCTTATAAATGCTGGAGCGATTGAAGCAGGGGCGAATTTAGATATTGAAGACGAAGATATAAAAATCACGTCCTCTAATCGAGGGACTATAGGAAAAATAACCGTAGATAAGGAAATCCGATTTAGTACAGGCATCATGACATGGGTACTTAAAAATATTTCAAAGTATCTTATGGGGGCAAATTTCACGGAGGACAAAGAAGGAGAAGTCTTAAAAAGTAGTAAGGCTGTGATTGGCAAGAACGATCAAAAGCCTGAATTATATATTCGTTTTGTTCATCAAAAAGGCGACGGTGGAACCATCACTGTGAACATGTACAAAGCTCAATTTGAAGGAAAAACAAATTTTAATTTTGAAAAGGAAAAGCCGACAACAATAGATTATGCGTTTATAGCCAATACGGACGATGAGCAAAATTATATAGAAATCGTTGAGACATTTGAGGAGGCAATTTAATGGCTGTAGTTGATTTTAGTGTAATTCAAGGGGAACCTTTAAACTTTAAAAATCTGTATGAAAAGGATTATGAAATTCCTTACGATATTGAGGCGGGACTTGTATTTAAAATAAAACATCTTTTTGATCAGTCGCATAATACAACAGACATTGAGGAAGCAACGAAAATGCTACAAAATATAGCGTTTGAAATACTAAGCCTTGATAAAAAGCAAGAAATTACGAAAAAAGAAATATCAAAATTTAGTATTAAAACATGTTCTATTATCATCACTGAAACGATGAAACATATCACAAAAATTGAACAAAACCCAAACTCCGATACCCTTCATTCTTGAAGCTCTTAGCTCAGGAAATGGAGGGTTTTTCAACGAAAAAACGAGATAAAGAAGATATTATGACGGGTATTTCTTACATGATGATCTCAAGTGGAATGAGTTACTTCGAAGTTATGAAGCTACCTTATGCGGTTTATCTATCGCTATCTATACAATTTCAGACTAGGGATGCTTTAAAAACACAACAAGGGCAAGAAATGTATAAAAAAGCTGACCTTTTAGAACAAAAAACACCGGATTTAGATAGACTACGAAGTCAAAACGGATATGTGGGAGGTGGGAGCTGATGGCCACTATTGATATGGCGACATACTCCTATTCTTTAGAGTTAAATGATGAAAGTTTTTCCCGTGGGTTACGAAATGCAGATGAAGGAATGGGGAGAACAGGCGGTAAAGGGAAGAAGCTAGGGAAAGCGATGAAAGTAGCTGGTGGCGCAATGGCTGCGGGTATTGGTGCTGGTGTTGTTGCGGTTACTGGACTTTTAAGTAAAACATTAGAAACAACTGCCGAAATCAATAAGTTTTCTCAGGTCACAGGCATGACCACAGATGAGTTTCAGAAGTGGGACACGGTGATGAAGAACAACGGATATTCGATGGAACAAGCATCTGGCGATTTAGCAGCGTTGGGCGAAAAAGCAATGGACGCAGCGAACGGAGCAGGTGAAGGCGCTGAACTATTTGGCAAGTTGGGCGTTCAAGTTACTGATTCTACAGGTAAGCTAAAAAGCCAAGAGGAAATATTCAACGAAACCATAACAGCATTACAAGGTATGGAAGATGTCACAGAGCGAAACGCAATAGCATCAGCCTTACTTTCCACAACGGGGGAAGAGCTTGTTCCCGTCTTAAATATGACAACCGAAGAACTACAAAATATGAAAGATAACGCCAATGTTATAAGTGAGGATGATTTACAAAAGGCAGAAGAGTTTAAAGCTGGTTGGGACAATGTCAAAGACACTTTTAACAATCTTTTATTAAAACTAGGCGTTGAATTGTTGCCAATGTTTACATCGCTATTTGAGTGGATACAAGAGCATATGCCTCAAATAAAGGAAGTAACTAAACAAGTCTTTGATAAAATTTCCGAAGTCGTCACTATTTTAGTAGATAATTTCAACACCTATTTACTCCCTATTTTTCAAGATATGAAAGATTGGGTGGTCGAGCATCTTCCTGAAATACAAGCTCAATTTGAAAATACATTTGCCTTGATTACAGAACTCATTGAAGCAGCGCTTGATTTTATCATGAAGTATTGGAATATTTTTGGCGACAACATTATGAACTATATAAAGACAACCTTTGATACAGTCGTCAAAATAATCGATGATGCATTTTTGATAATTGAAGGGCTATTAGATTTTTTCATTGGCCTTTTTACAGGCGATTGGGAACGAATGGGCGAAGGAATAGAAAAGATTTGGGACGGTCTTTGGGGAGCGATAGGCGATATACTATCAGGAGCTTGGGGCATACTGTCAGGCGCTTTTGATGACCTGTGGGACGATATTTCAGATTGGTTTAGCGATTTAAAAGATGATGCTAAAAAATGGGGGAAAAATATGATTTCTGGGTTTGTGGATGGAATCTTTGCAAAAATTGACTCAGTTAGTTCTGCTGCTGCCACAGTTGCAAGCAAGATAGGCGATTTCATCGGATTTAACTCACCTTCCAAAAAAGGGGAAGGGCGTAATATTGTCAAATGGGGGCGCAACATGATTGACGGATTTTTAGAGGGTGCAGAAGCCATGATTCCCAATGCTGAACTGGTTATGAATAATGTTGTAAGTGTAATGAAACCACAGGAAACTCCACAGGGTGCAAGCAATAATGGAAATGCAAAAACCAACCCTATGGAATTTAATATAACGAATAATTTTCCAAACGTACCATTAAGCCCAAGTGAAATGAATCGAAAACAAGAGCAGTCAATGCGAGGAATGGCGCTGAAGTGGGGATTTGGGTCGTGATGGAAAAACTAACATTTATAAACTCTAAGGGTGATACTATCATTTTTGAAGAAAAAGAGCCTTTTCTCCTTCAATCCATAGACGGTGTGGAAGCTACGGACGTAACGAATCAATCTCAGAGAGTACCTTTTCAGGATGGAGAAATACCATTAGATACTTTAATAGAGCCTAGGATTATCAGTTTAACCGTTATGTTACTTGCAAATAGTAGCGCAGAATTAAAGGATTATAGAAGAAAGCTAATATCCGTACTTAACCCGAAATTAGGGGAAGGGCGGTTACTTTATGAAAATAATGGGGATGTCAAAGAAATAAGCGCAAAGATTGAACAAATGCTCTCTTTTCCATCTGGTAAAGATAATAAAGGAACAAACTTTCAAACTACAATATTTTCTTTTCGTTGTTCTAACCCTTATTGGACTGACGAAACGGACACAAAAGCAAGCCTTGCAGCTTATAGAGAAAGTCTTACGCTACCCTTTACGTTACCGGCTGTTTTGGGCGTAGAAGGAGAATCAGCAGTAATATTTAATGATGGTGACGTTGATACACCGTTAGAAATAGAGCTTCATGGACCTTCGATTAATCCAGTGATAGAAAATAAAACTACCGGTAAACTAATCAAAGTTAATAGAGAGCTAGAAAAAGGGGACATACTCTATATTAATACAGATAAGGGGAAAGATAAGAAAGTTGAAATACAGAAAGCAGATGGAACAATCGAAAATGCTTTTCATTGGCTCGATATATTCGAATCGAGCTTATTTGAATTGGTTCCAGGCGAAAATTACCTCTCATATTATGCAGATGTAGGGACCGAGGATGCTGTAGTAAATATTAAATATCGCAATAGATACGTAGGGATGTGATTTAATGGAAAACTTCATGTTTTTTGATTCTCGCACGGTTACAGGTGCACAATTAGCTTTATTTCATAGTTTTTTATTAGGAGGTAACGGGACAGGTGTAGCACAGGAGGAAGGGTATACACCACTTGAAATTAATGAAAAACAAAATATGACTATCACTTTAAGTAAAGGGGCCATGTTTATAAAGGGTTACCTTTACGAAAATGATAGTAACTTAGATTTGGAATTAGATGCGGCTGACCCTACAAGGGATAGAATTGATAGAGTTGTGATTGAGCTTAATAGAGAGCCTAACGAAAAAAAGATACAAGCAAAAGTATTAAAAGGGACAGCGTCAGCAGTTCCAGAACCACCGGAATTAACAAGGGATGATTATATTTATCAGATGTCAGTAGCACAGATTAGAGTAATTGCAGGTAAATCTTTCGTTGAAAATTCTCAGATAAAGAATGAAAAACATAATCCTTTAGTTTGTGGCTATTCGCCTTTGCATAATCTTCTCAGAGGTGTTCAAGTCGATGAAAACGGACTAGTCAATTTACCCAATCAATCTTACTTTGAAGTTATAAATAATGAAGTTGACATTCCTGTTCCTGACAGAACAAATGTACAATTACCACTGGAATCATCGTTAATTTTTGACCGCCAAAACGAAATAGTGGGGAATACTTTTGTACCTAAAACTTCAGGCGTATATTTATTTTTTGGGTATGTAAGATTCCCCAATTGGTCCTCTGGAGCTGGTGATTTTACATCAAAAACACCAGATGTGCAAATGTATGTAAACCGGAACGGGGAAGCTATTACTTCTTTGTTTGCAAGGATTCCCACGCATACGAGAGATAATATCTTTCAAGGGCCGGGATTTTATTTTCTGGAGGCAGGAGATGTAATAGATTTCGGTGTTTATGTTTTCGATTCTCCGAACGATACGGAAATATTAGATTACCGTGTTATGACAACAAAATTGAGTTAAAGAAGGTGATTAAATGAATATAGCGCATGTACTAATGTATATGTTTCCGGGAACTGATACCCCTAAAGATTGGCAAGTATCACAAGTAGATGGGGAACAATTTATTTCAGCATGGTTTCTTGAAAATCCACAGCCTAGCACGGAAGAGATTATTAGAGAATATGAGGAAATGCTGAAAGTACCACCTGAACCGGAACCACCAACGATTGAGGAACGATTGGAAGCATTAGAAGCATTCATAATGGAGTTAAAAAATGCTTAAAATATTGACTCCCCAAATGGAATGGATAGCTGAAATTGATGATTATATCTCCTTTCAACTTACGAAAAAATGGCATGATGTAGGTTCTTTTGAGCTGCATATTAATAGACATTCTCAAAGTGTGGAAGAGTTACAGAAAAATAGATTAGTAATGTTGTCTCCAAATAAAGTGGGGATTATAAAGCATATAGAAGTTGCTTTAGACGAAAATGGACGGGCTACTGAAAACTATGTATATAAAGGGTATGATCTAAAAGGTATTTTCGGTCAACGTCTAACATTGCCACCATCTAATACAGCTTA
The DNA here is from genome assembly GCF_037120725.1 of Bacillus spongiae. NCBI lineage: Bacteria > Bacillati > Bacillota > Bacilli > Caryophanales > Bacillaceae > Bacillus > Bacillus spongiae. The sequence continues at coordinate 29,072 of NZ_JBBAXC010000026.1, read as the reverse complement.
TGATAATAAATCAGGAGCAGCCGAAACAGTTTTAAAGCATTATGTGGAAAGGAATGCGGTTAACCCTACAGATAGAAAACGTAAATTTGTCATGCTACGAATGGAAGATGACTTGCAGCGTGGGAACTCTATTAATTGGCAATCGAGATTTAAAATACTTTCGGAAGAATTGAGAGACATTTCATTAACGAGTGGGGTCGGATGGGATGTCTCTTTAAATTTAAAAGAAGGTTGGTGGGAGTTTGATGCCCTAGATGGTAAAGATTTAAGTTATAAAAATCAATTTGGAAACTCACCTGTTTATTTTTCGCCCGAGTTTGAAAACGTTCAAACAATGGGATTCTCTGATTCTGATTTAAACATGAAAAATGTGGCTTTTGTAGCAGGTCAAGGCGAAGGAGTAGAAAGAGAAGTTGCTGAGATTGGTAATACAGAAGACTTTGAGAGAATTGAGACATTCATAGATGCTAGGGACATTGAAAAAAACGGTGTGGGAGACAATGGGGAAACACTCCAGGAACGAGGAGAACGCACTCTTGAACAGTTAAGAAATGAGTTATTTCTAGAAGCTGAAATTCTCACACATTCAAGTCCTTTTCAATATGAGAAGGATTTTTTCTTAGGTGATATAGTCACCATTATGAATAGAGATTGGGGTGTTATGTCTCATGAAAGGGTGACAGAAGCTAAAGAAATTTTTGAACACAATGGATATAAATTAGAACTAACTTTCGGGAAAAATCGTCCAACGTTAATTAGTAAGATTAAGGATGGATTTTCTCAATTTGACAACGAATTAAGGAGGTAACGACTTGGAACAACGAATTGAAAAGCTAGAGGGAGACATGGGAGATGTGAAAACACGCCTCGCAGTTGCGGAATCTAATATTAAAGACATTAAAGAGGATTTAAATTCCATAAAAACTAATACAAATTGGATTTTGAAAATTATTGTTGCTGCCATTGTCACGGGTGTTTTAGGAATCTTAATAAATGGAGGGGTTTTTAATGGAACGATTTAAAAATTATATTTTGTGGACTGCAGTTGCTTCATTAATTGGACTAGCTTTACTAGATTTAAGTTTGGTTGAATCGCTTGATAAGTACGAAAAGTATGTAGATCAAGTCTTATATATTTTAGTTTTGATTGGAGTTATTAATAACCCTTCATTGGGAACAGGCTTACAAGATAAAAAAGAATAAAAAATTCAAGCTCTCCACATCGGGGAGCTTTTTATTATAGATAAAATTAATATTAAGGGAGAGAATTAGTTATGAAGATTAAAGGAATCGACGTATCACACTGGCAAGGTAATATAAATTGGGACAAAGTACAAAAAGACGGTGTTAAGTTTGCTTTTATCAAGGCAACACAAGGAACAAGCTATTCTAAGGTTCATTATTTTAAAGATAATGCTAAGAAAGCAGTAAAAGAAGGTATTCACGTTGGTGCTTATCATTATGCTACATTTTCAAGTGTTTCAGAAGCAATTAAGGAAGCAAAATATTTTTTATCTGTGGTAAAAGGATTTAAATTAGACTACCCTCTTGTACTCGACTTGGAAGAAGATAAAAAAGGTGTTAGTAAAAAGCAACTTACAGATGGAGCGATTGCTTTCCTAGAAGTACTTGAAAACGGTGGGCACTTCGCCATGCTGTATACAGGAAAATCATTTTTAGAAAATCAATTAGATGAAAAACGTTTAAAACCTTATGCCTTATGGGTGGCTCGATATAATTACGAGTTAGGTCGTCATGCGGATATTTGGCAGCACACAAGCTCCGGCCGGGTTAACGGTATCAGTGGTAACGTGGACATGAACTGGAGTTATCGGGATTTTGCTGCGGAGATTCGGAAAATGAGAAATACTAAACCTACTAAAATAGCTACACCTAAAAAAGAAACGGTTTATATAGTTAAGCCGGGTGACAATCTAACGAAGGTTGCTAACAAATATAATACATCGGTTGATAAGCTAGTACGAGACAACAAGATTAAAAATAAGAATCTTATTTATCCGGGGCAAAAAATTAGAATAAAATAATGTGGCCAAAGCCATACTAGAACAGCAACAGGAATCAACTCCAGGAAAACCTCCAATAGTTTAGCCCCTCTCTTAACTGAGAGGGAATTTTCTCTTTTTTTACATTTTTATTGAATATTTGTAATAATTTGATAGAATGATACTATATTAATCTAATTATGGAGGTTTTTGTATAATGAAGAACAAACGTTTTTTATTAGTTGCGTGTTTTGTGTTATTAATGGGTGTCTTCTCAACTGTCACTCCAAGTGTTGATGCTGCAGGAGATGATCTACCGCAACAAGTATTAATGCACGAAGTTCTGTATGTATCAATCCCAGATGACGCGCCATCATCAGTGTTTGATTGTCAACAGTTTTTTGGACGTAGTTATTGTGGCTACTTAAATTTAATCGGCATTGATACACTTGGAGATACATATAGGGCTGCCTATAGAGGATATGGCGATCTTGTTAAAGATTAAGTTCAACTGGCTGTTTAAGCATAATAAAAAGCCCTTCTCATAGCGAGAGGGGTTTTGTTTGTTGACATAGACTTATCCTTAATAACCAAAAACAGGTAAAAATCCCCATTTATTAACAATTAATTATCTATTATTGTTAAAAGTGTAATAAAATAGAAGAGAATGGGTGTGGTTGTTAAAATGAAAAAGATTATCATGTCGTTCTTGGTTCTTTTACTCATGGTCACAGGCTCTAATATTGCTAGCGCATCGAAGACAAGTAAGTTTATAGATTCAAAGGATACGAGTAGTCTTACAGCTACTACCTTACTATTCAGTTCTGCCCCGAATATTTGTATTGGTGGAACTAGATGTGGTGGTCCCTCTAAATATTACCAAGTTAATTTGCAGGAGCAGAAATACATAGAAAGGGTCACTGTTTATGCTCATGATAATATTGGGGACTGGACAAAAGCACATCTTGAAGCTTATGTAGATGGTCAATATATAGGTGCATTACCTGTTTATAAATCAGGCAGTTTTTTAACTTTTAATGTAGGAAAATATGGGAGTAATGTTCGTTTTTATTCAGTCCATGAAAGTGGTCACAATAATGGAGATGAAACTCAAATACTTACCGTGGACGTGTATGGATATTAATTCACAACAAAATCCCCTTTCTTAGCGAGAGGGGTTTTTGTGTTATAATAAGTATAGACTGTAGGGATTCGAACTTTACAGTTTTGGGAAATCGAAATATGGTATATAATATAGATATCAACATAAATTAAAAAAGACGCTTAGTGCGCGAACACTAAACGTCATCGTCACTACCACAGACGTGGTGACTAAAATTTGATAGTGTTAAAAAAATAACCACAATCCTTTAGCCTGGGGACGTGGTTATTTTTTCGTTGTGTTGATGATTGCGACAATTAGTAGTCCGAAGCTAAACATAGCTAAAAGTACATCTGTTGTAACAACCATTGCGAACACCTCCCTTCATAGGGAAGTGCCACCACGTCCGTCCAGTGACTTAAGAATATTATACCATTTTTAGATACGTGTGTTAAAATAAGGTTGCATCCTTATCTGTGAAAACGCCCTTTCTCACTTTCGAGATTGGGCGTTTTTTGTGCTTGTCAGAAGCCCTACAACGAAATTAGTTTATACTTTTCGGGTTAGGGTTCGTCTAATTGCGAAATTTGAACATAAAAAAAGACTAACCTGAACAGGTTAATCTTATGATTTGGCCTAGATTGGAGGGCCACCATCACTTATACCTAAAAGAGAACTTCCCATAGTGCAAACCTCCCAACTAATCAAATTAATTCCATTCTACCAAAGTTATACCACTATAACAATATATTTCTATTTTATTGCTTATCTTATTCTATGCCTAGATTGGAGGCCTACCGTCACTTATACCTAAAAGAGAACTTCCCATAGTGCAAACCTCCCAACTAATCAAATTAATTCCATTGTACCAAAGTTATACCACTGTAACAATATATTTCTATTTCAATACTTATGTCTTATCCACTTTACTACGAATGTATGTTCGTGTAAAATGAAAGAAATAACCACTTTTAGAAAGGGAATAAAATATGTATTATTTTTCAAATGATCACGAATCATTGGCCGAGAAAATGAGAAAGCGAGAAAATGAAGTTCTGGCCATCATCTCAGAATACATCTCAAAAAATAAAAAGTCTCCCTCCATTAAAGAAATCCTCCATAAATCGAGTTTAAAATCTTCGAGTACCGTCCACGCCTACCTACAAAGACTGAAAGAAAACGGAAGCATCGACTATACACCAAAATCCCCAAGATCAATTATTGTAAAAAAATAGCCCTGTATAAAGGGCTACATATCCCAAAAATCATCATAACTGACGTCATACCCATGTTTCTTTAGTGTTTTAATAATTTTAGATGCGTTTTTCATAGATGGACAGTTTTCATTTGAATTTGCAACACGACTAATGCTATTCATATTCACTCCACTCATTTCCGATATCTCCGTTTGTTTGATTGAATTACGATCTAAAAATTTACCAAACTTTGAACGTTTTTTTCCGAGCCCGAACATTCCAAGACCTCCTTTACAAATTATTTATTTAAAAACATCTTGGACAAATATTTCTTTCTTTATTCACACAAATGTAAGTTTCTTATAAAAGTGTGAATAATAGACGAGCCAACTCTATAAGATGTATTGAAGACGTCCTTACTCTCAGAGCAAAAGGGAGGGACGTCACCTTAATAAATGAGGTGATATTATGTATCGTCCAACGGTTCGATACTCAGACGAGTTTAGAGATTATGTTAATCAATTATTCCAGTCCACAACTTTAGACCGTAACCAGATTATAAGAGGGGCCTTATTTGCGGCAGCACATTCAAAAGAGTTTCATAGCTTACTAAAACCATATTTAAAAGATGACGTCCTTCCTCCCTCGCCCACCTGGAGCATAGATGATGACCGATTGTGGAGGGAGCAGAGCGCAAACAAAAGAGAAGGGGGTAAGGACGTCAATCATGATGACAGTAGAGGAAAAGGAGAAAATGAAAAGGCTGCTGGAGCTGTTGGAGAAAGGAAAAGAAGAGACGTCAGCAAAGAGAAAGACGTCCACGAGTTTAGACGTCAGCCACAGAATGAGGGACCAACAAGGGCGATTCGTAGCAGAAGCAAAAACAGTGGAGGAATCACCATCAAAATTGGTTGAGGGACGTCCTATTAAGCTAGTAAGGGTTAAGGGGAGCTATAACTCTTACTTAGTCAAAAGACGTCTCATGACGGATTCTGAACGTGCTTTCTTAGCTGTCTTTTGTGTCGTGTTGGGGCTTGTCATAGTTTTCTAGTTTAATAAGGAATATGTCTAATATTTTGTCATAATCATAGGAATATGGGGAGCATATAACAACAATATTAATCAGCCTAGTTGTTGTTATAAACTACAGGGATTCTAACGAAAAAACGAATATATACAACAAAAACCCACTCATAGAGTGGGCTTGTTGTTTTTCTTAACTATTGTGGCCAAATAGTAAATTTATGTCCGTAAACGGTTCCAAGGTAAGTTTCTTCTGAATAGTTAGAGGAAGAAAATAGATCAAGAGTAGCTCGAGAACCTACCTCTTCATCTATATGATTAATATCAAAATACTTCACCGGTGTAGCATAGGTGAAATAACCCACTTGTTCATCAGTAACCATCATAAAATTCGCAAAATTATAAGGTAAATGCAACATGTAGTAAAGTTTTCCACATGCACCGTTACTCTCAGCCTTAATATCAACAGTGTCAGCAGTTGAATAATAGTTATATGCATCTGTCTGAACTCGAACCTGACAATTAACCCCTGCTTTAGGTACTGATTGCCATTCTGACCATGCTGCTTCTACATCATTCGATGGTGAAAGAAAGAATCCACCGAAAGCGAGAGAAATGATCATTAAAAGTTTGTTAAATTTTTTCATTTTATACATCTCCCTATATTAAAATACCAAATTATGTTACTACATTTACTCAATTAAGTAAATAATTCTTTTTTTAGCATTTTTTTCTTATTAAATATTAAAAACCCACTCATTGAGTGGGCTTGTTTTGTACATCACTTTAAAATTTTAATTGCAGAATTCAAATGATCTCTAGTCTCTTCTAAACCTTTTACTTCTTTTTCTAATTTTTCAATTCGTATCATACATTGTAGTGCTACCTTCATAGCTTCTTTTTGCTCATCGGTCCAGTTTGCCCAGGCTAATCCTGCATGTATTATTTGTTTTGCTTCTTTAATATTCACAACGATTCCCCTTTGTCATCAATATGCTTTCCTTTAACGTGTAAAAGTTATTGGGGGAATTTTCCCACAATTTATTAACTTTATAACAAAAAACAAGGAAAATACCTCCAAATTTCCCCAATACTACATTTAATTCTAATAGTTTACAATTAATGTAGATAGTTACTTTTAATTATCTAATAAATTTAATAAGGGAGCGATAAAAATGAAAAAATTCACTCGAATTTTGGCAGCTATTACTCTTGCACTAACAATGGTTGTTACTTTTTCAAATGCAAAAGAAGTAGATGCAGCAGAATCTGGTTGGAAAACTTATAATGGGATTTCAGCAAATGTATACACTGACCGAACTGGGGATTACCCTGTTAGTGATTCGTATATTGGTGCTACTGGTCTAAAAACTTCTGCTGGTGGGACAGTTTATTATCGAATGGAATTAGACGAGTACGTTAATGGAGCTTGGTATAGTCGTGATAGCAAAAAAGGTTCTTTCAGTTCTCAAACCCCTATGTCGAAATTCTACATTGATGAGCATTTAGTAAAAGGTGAAAGTGGAACATTTAGAGTAATGATGAAAATCTTCTCAGACTCAGAGTATGATATTTGGGTTGGTGACTGGATAACTGATTCATTTACAGTTCATAATTAATCAAACTTAAAGAGAGACGTTATAATGTCTCTCTTTTTTCTATGTATACAAAAACCCACTCATTGAGTGGGCTTATTTTAATTATTCAAAATTTCCATTTGTAGGTATATTAGGTGCCTTTCTTTCCTTTTTTGTTTCTTCTACTTTTTCCTCAGTGTTCACATTATAAAACTCAACAGGATTAACAGTGTACATATTACCACCTTTATTAGCCTGTAAATAAAACCTAATAGCATTCCTCACCATTTCAGCTTTTCTATTTCGTGGAAGAGTCTGCAACCAATTATGAATATCTTTGTCTAGTTCTTCATCATATGGGAGTTGATAAACGGCCATTTATTTACTCGCTCCTTCTATAAATTTTCCGTACTTATAAAATCCTTCTGCATTTGCAATTTGAGCTTCTTTTATTGGCGTAGCATCTCCAATTAATTCTTTTAACTTCTGTCCAAGTGGGGTTGCTCCACCACCTGTAATAATAATTTCGTCGAAACGATCCCACGTTCTCCAACGTTGTATAATAGAGTTTTTAATGTCCATTGCTACAGTCTCAAGAACATCTTCTTTTATACCAGTAATATCAATCTTGCTTCGTTTTGACACTGTGTAAGAGCCGTTCTCAAACTGTTCCTCTACTTTTTGAGGCGTTGCGTTTGCACTTGGATTTTGTCTATTTACAAAGTCTGAAATTTTCTTATAAACATCAAACATTCCTATTTTAATTGAATCAAAATCATCCGTTTGACGTCTTAACTCTTTGATGTGATCTAAGTCAGTCGTTCCAGTACCGACGTCAATAACAGCAACGGCATCCTCTTCATATGACTCTTCTTTAACAAAACCATCGTTATCTAAGTATTGAGACATTAATGTCCCCACAGGTTGGGGAACAATAACCACTTTTGTTACTTTAATAATGATTTCTTTTCCATCAACTTTAACCAAATGAGATCCTCGTAATGTAGATTCTAAATCCTTTTCAAGTTCTGTCCCTTTCTCCTGAGAAGGAATTCCCGTAATTACTAATGCTTCTACAACATCTCCAGTATAATTGCCTAATACTTTTGCTAATGCAAATTGGTTCAACAGTTTATAATACTTTTGTTGGTAACGATTCTGGCTTCCGTATGTTGATAATGGGCGTTCAGCCTTAACGACGTCTTTTCCCCATACATACACTTCACCTTTATGGGTACTACTTTCAAACTCATTTAACTCTAATTTTCCACCTGTTAATCCTTCACCTAAAGAATCTTTACGAGCAATATAGGACGGCAATACAACCATATTTGAATCTGTTTTTGCCTTAACCCAACCATTTCCATGATCCAAACCAATTACTATACGCTTGTTACTCATATTAGCATCTCCCTTTTAATAAAGTTTTATACAATTATTCTATGTACTTTTAATAATATTAGAACTTTATTAAAATTTCAATGAATTTTTATATAATATTTCATATTTCCTCCTTATCTAAGTGAAAATACATTAAAGTTTTAATGATTTTATATATAAAAGTTCAATATAATAAAATAAAATTCTAAATAATAGTCTACAAAAGAGCGTTTTTTGGAATAACAAGCGTAATTAATTGCAAAGGCTAACAGTAAATAAAAAAAAGACGCCATTGCGTCTAGTCCCTGGAAAGCCAACGGAAGATTCCCTTTCGTGGCTTTTTCTCTTGTTCCTGTTGTTCTTTTGCTTCAAGAAGTAACTTTTTTGTTTCCTGACTCTCACGAATTGATTCAATTAATTGCTGATCTCTTCTTTCTAAGTTCTCTTTTATGTAGTTGTTCTGTTCTTGTAAGGCTTGTAATAACTCTCTGTTCATGGTCTTTAGCTGTTCCACATCCGTTTTCAGTTCTTTCACCGTCTCATTCGTGGACAGATACTGTTCTTGCAACGTCTTAAATGATAACGGAGTTTCAGAGGTGCGTTCTACCTCCGTCTCATTCGAGAACACAACATCAGAATCCTTGTTATACTTGTTCGCAATCACTTCAGCAGCATTGTTAATTGATAAATTTTTTCGCTGTACCAACATTTGAAACTGTTTTAAGATAACTAAATCTTTATCAGTAAACATTCTTTTGTTCTGGTCGGTTCGAATGAAGTTATAGTTGTGTTCTTCTAACGCCAGCGACCACTTACGAAGTGTACTATTACCAATGCCTAAGACCTCAATAACCTCTTTAGCAGAGTAAGGTATATCTGTTCTCGTCATTTTATTCCTCCGTTCTCGTGTCCTTTTAGTATGAATTAGACATAAGGATAACAAACACCTTTAAATATTCAAAGGAAATATACCTATATTGTCGAATAAAAAATACTAGGAAATTAAAGGGAGGTAATAATATGAACGATTCAGGAATAAAACCAGGTGGAGTCGTTGACCCAGGTACTGGAGGAGGTGGTGGTAGCCATCACATTGACCCAGGCGGCGGACCAGGAGCATAAGTCAAATCCTTTCGGGTTTGGCTTTTTTAGTGCAAAAAAACCCTAGATTACTCTAGGGCAATAAGAAGAGGAGAATTAAAACGAATTAATTCTCTATACCAATATATCACTATAATGTAAATTAATTGTAAATATTGTGTGGCAACTTGTTGAACATTAGTATCGCTCAATAAAAAAAGCCCTAGAACGTTTCTAAGGCTAAGAATGGGGTCTATTTCTCTATAAGTATATCACTAAATTCCTATATATTCCCAATTAATCTATTATCAATATTCTATTGCAAATTTTTCCTCGTGAGCGTATGATTAATGTAATTCAATAGAACGGAATAAAAAAAGAACTTCCCAAGCGTGTTGACTAGTGTTGGAAGCACTGTCAACCGTTTTAGCCGTAGTACAAGTACGGCAAAACTCCTGCAAGAAAAGCTCTTTTTAAAAAACTGTTAGATTTCTCTATAATTCTAATCGTTTTTGTGTAAAATTTCAAGAGTTTTTAATGAGCAATGTTTTGCCAAATTTCGAGAGTTATATTCTCGTGCGGTGAAACGTTGCTCTTTTTTGTTTCCAATATAGGAGGAAACTAGTATGACAGAGAAATTAAAGAGGGTTGTATTGAAAGAAGAAATGGTTGCGATTACCGGAAATGCTACAAAGGCAATTTTGTTAAATCAATTGATTTATTGGACTGAAATTATAATTAAAGTAGACAGAGAAACCCAGAAAGAAATTGATGAATATGAAAAGTTGGGCCTTGAAGATAAAGTTAAAAAGAAAAAAGGAAGTTTGCGTAACGGTTGGTTCTGGAAAACAGGCGATGAACTCGCAGAAGAATTAATGGGGATTGCCAGTGCTAAAACCTTAAATCGGATGTTAAACGATTTAACAAAAGATAAATTTATAATTAAGGGGAAAAATCCAGATCCAAAGAAAAAATGGGATAGAACAAATTGGTATAAAGTTGACATTGATTTTGTTCGAAATGAACTAAATAAATTGGGCTATGTGCTAGAAGGCTATGGTATTCCAAAACAAGAAGAAAAAACTGAAAAAACACCAGAAAATGAGCCAGAAATACCGTTACTACCCATTTCTCAAAATGAGAAATCGAATTCTCAAAATGAGAAATGCATTTCTCATAATGAGAGAACAATACCAGAGATTACTTCAAAGACTTCTTCAAAGACTTCTTCAAAGACTTCTTTAAAGAATCTATCTATCAATGAGAGGATAAATAAACTTGATTTACCTTCCACAGTATTAAAGGTTCTAAAAAACAAAAAAGATAGATTGAATGATTCTTACTTTGAAACAATCGAGTTAAAATATCACTCTTACAAAATCACCATAGATCAAGACAAGTTTGCGGATATATTAAATACAGTTCTTACACAAGAGATAAAATCTAATTTTAGTAATTACCTAGACAGAGCGTTAAATACATACATAGATAATCGCAATAAAAAAATTGATGCTGATAATCAAAAGCCGACTCGTAAAGAAAAGTTACCGGATTGGTTTGATGAAGCTAATAATATTAAAGAAGTTGTAGAAAAAGACGATGATAATCATGATTTTACTGAAGCTGAGAGAAAAGCATTAGAGGAAAAGTTGAAGAAGTACAAAAGATAAAAATGTGTTTTTGTTAATAAAGTACGAAATTCCCCCAAGTTTTTGAGGAAAAATCGTTTAATATTGCGTTTTTACTTAAAAAGTAGTGAAAAAACGAGCAAAATTTCCCCAAGTTACGAGGGATAGAAATTATGTTAGCATTACAGTGACGCTAAAAAAGAAGGCAACTAAAAGAATTGTAATGTTAGTGTAATGGGGAGTATTGTAAAATTATAAATAAACTGTAAATTCCAACTTACAAGTATTTATTTAAAAAGACAGCCTCTCATGCCCGAGAAGCTGCCTAGTGTATCCTCTCACCTCTTAAAGCACCAGGATACGGAACAATTATAACAGAAATACGGAACGATTTACCATATAATCTTTCTGTTTTTGTTAAATTGAACCGTTCCTGTGGAGGAATGGTTTTTATTTTGCGAAAAGAACAGGAGTGAGCAAGTATGGTAAACGTTTTAAATCTATTAAAAAAGGACATGCGACGAAAGAACATTGACAACAAGGCCCTTGCACCTGTGGTAAAAAAAAGCCCACCATCTGTAAGTAATTATCTAAACGGGAAACAACATCCAGATTTTTTAACTTTTCGGAGAATCGTTGAACATGTAACACATACAGAAAACAGATTAAACTTTTGCTTTAACTTGTACATAGCAGATATAGCGAAAATAGATGATCTTCACCTCATGTTAGATTATTGTTCGCATCAAACGAAAAATAATATGTTAAGGCGAACAATTCGCAGGATAAAAGCAATTGATCCAGATAATAAAATTGCTCGATTGTACGAATTGATTGACAAGCGAAATTCATACAAAATCAAAAGTGAAAAAATGTATTTAAGCATTTTAAATATGGAAGATGAAAGGGAAAATCCTAAGTACACTACTTTAAAGAAAATCTGCCACCTTTATTGCTTTGCAGACAAGAGGGATTTTGAGATGGTAGATTTGATGGGAAAGGAAGCGTTAAAAGGGGTTTGGTACATAAAAGAAGACTCGACAAAATTATCTTTTATGTTAAGGATAAAGGAGGCCATCGCCAATTCTCATTTACGAAAAAATAATGTGGACACAGCAAGAAAAATGGCTTTTGATATTCTAAAATTATCTTATCAATCAGAATTTCCATTAATTCATGACGCAATGTTACAGTTATTATCACAGTCATATTTGTTCGAAAATCCCGAATTGAGTTTGGAATATATTACAATGGCTGTACACAATTTTGAAAACTCGCCAACCATGAAAAATAACCTTATGAGACGTAGAGCGTTAGAGATGACTCACGACTTTATACAAATAACACTGGGTAATTTTGATAATTTATATTTAACATCTGATGCCGAATTGGCTTATTACAATGTTAAAATTGGAAATTCAGAGTTAGCCCTTGAAATTTTGGAAAATATTAAACTAAAAAACGGAAAATTAACAGCATTCCAATTGTTATATAAAGCAATGGCAACGAATTCTCAGCAGGACTATTTTGAAGCATTAAAGGAATTTCAACATAATTCTGATTATTTTTATGTTGCAATGTTTGAAAAAGAAATATTCTCTAATAAGACGACTTTAATTGTTTAAAAGTTCGAATAATAATTCAAAAAATATTCATTTCGCATATAAATAGTGATATAATGTAATAACGATATACGCAAATCGAAAGGGAGATTAAAATGAAAAAACTACTATCTGGTTTATTGATTTCAGGAAGTCTTTTATTTGGAAGTGCAGTATCGGCAAACGAAACACAGATTGAAAGTGAAAAAGTCGTTGTCGAAGAAGAAAATTTGACCAAACAACTTCCAGTAGTTTTAAAAACAGTAGCAACCGACCCAGGGACTGGAATTGGAAACTAAAAATAAATAATAAATAATAAATTTTTTAAGTTAGACATCGCACACTGTGTGGTGTCTTTCGTCATGAATAGGGGTATTTAGTCAAAATACAAATTTCTAATTATACTAAATTTTGGGGGTTTATTAATGAAAAACACAAAGGAATTAAAAAATAAGGTTGCAAAATCACTAATTGCAAATAATATCCGTGCGGAAGAGTATATACATAATAATGAGTTAAATACCGCACTAAAAAACCTCGTAGAAGTTGAGGTTATTCCTGCCGAACTACTGGACTCAATCAATACATTACTTAAAAATTAAAAAAGGACAAGCAATAATCTTGTCCTTTAATCCTTATTATTTTAAATACACTTCCAGAAGGTCTAGCACCTTCTTAGCTTGCTCCTCAGTGAGTTCTTTGCCATCATATTTAATTTTAGATTTACTCAATATGTCTTTGAGTTCGTCAGCATCAATAGGGGAGTCATCTTCTGTTTTCCCTGTTATATAGTCCACAGATGTATTGAAGAGCTTAGATAATTGTACTAAATATTTACCGTTAGGAGAGCGATAGCCACTTTCCCATCCTGTGTAAGTGCTTCTAGCAATATCTAATTCAGCAATAATCTTATTTACTTCAAATTTCCTTTTCTTTCTAAGGAGTTTTAAACGTTCGCCAATTATGGATTTATAGTTTTCATCCACATTAATCCCTCCTAGTATTTATTAATTTATTTATATTAAATCGGTAAAATTACCTATTTACATTTTATGTATAACTCATATGCGTTATGCAGAGTCTTTACTTATTATCACTCAATATGTCGCAAATAGCAACATTTAATGTATGCGTTTTGAAAATAAAATAGAAAAAGTAGTTGATTTGTACACGAAACGCATATATAATAAAATCAAATCAAGCGACAAGCATTATGGAGGTGTCTTGATGAAAAGGAAATCAGAATCAGTTACAAATTTCATGAAGGAAGAAAGGTTGAGACGTCATCTCAATCAAGAAAAAGTTGCTGATTACGTCGGAATATCAAGGAACTACTACACAGAGATAGAAACAGGGCGCAAAATGCCATCATTAATGGTTGCAATCAGGCTTTCAGAGTTCTTCGGATTTGACGTCAGAGAATTTGCAAATTAATAAAATCCTTTTTTTTTAGAGATGTGTACGCGAAACGTGACACGAAAATTTTCGTTATTCATTTTGAATACATTAATAGTAAGGAGAGATTAAAAATGAATCTAGCAATTAAACAAACTAATATTTTTGAAGGTACACAGTGTGACATTTTGGAGAACGATAAAAACGAGGTGTTTATGACAGCCGAGCAAATAGGTAATGCTCTTGGTTATGCTACACCAAGGGAATCTATTAATAAGCTAGTTAGTCGAAATGAAGATTTAAGAGAAATTGAGTTTTCAGCCGAAGTCAAAATGACTTCTACTGATGGAAAAGCTTATAACACAAGGGTATTCACGGAAGATGGAATTTACGAGGTGACAATGCTTTCAAAGACTAAAAAAGCGAAAGAGTTTAGAAGATGGATTCGCGGAATACTAAAGTCACTTCGTAAAGGCGATATGAAGCTTGTACAAAATCTAGATAGCTATCAAATAAACGACCCAATCAAAAGGGCTGAGGTGTGGATTAAGGAAGAACAGGAAAGACAGTTTTTGATAGACAAAGTTAGTGACTATGAGCCAAAAGTTAAATACTTAAAACAGATTACAGGCGCAGAAGATACCATGACAATAACGCAGATTGCTAAGGATTATGCTTTAACAGCAAGGAAACTAAATAAAATCCTCTATGAAGAGAAAGTACAGTACAAAGTCGGTAAGCAATGGGTTCTTTTTGCAGACTACCACGATAAAGGCTATACAAAAAGTGAAACGATACATATTCCTCTCGAAGATGGGACTGATAAAGTACGAGTGAATACCAAGTGGACACAGGCGGGCAGGGAGTTTATAGACCAGATTTTGAAAAATCGAGAAGCTAAATTGGCTTAAGGGAGTGGGTGAAACGATGCAAAACGACCTATTAAAGCTAGTTGAAACACAAAGAGAATTAAGGAAAAGAATCGGTTACAACGAATCAGATCGTCACGAAAAGTTAGTATTGGCCTTTTTGGTGGAGCTTGGAGAGTTAGCAAATGAAACACGTTGCTTTAAATTTTGGTCGAAAAAACCACCGAGTGAAAAGAAAAAAATCCTAGAAGAGTATTCAGACGGGTTTCACTTCGTACTGGAATTGGGAATTGAAATTGAATACGATTTTTCAGAACCTATAACTATATCAGATGTACCAAATACAACAATCGAACAACATTTTCTTAAATTATCACAGCAAATTTGCTCGATGAGATATTGGAGCAAAGGTGGTAACGCCTTCTTTTACAAACACCTTCTAGATGATTACATAAAATTGGGGATGTTATTAGGCTTTTCTTGGGAAGAAATTGTACAAGCCTATTACAAGAAAAACGAAATCAATCATACTCGACAGGAGAGTGGGTACTGATGAACGATAAAGGGAAGTTTTGGACAGCAGCCATTGTAATTTGTCTGACTGTTTGGGTATTAGCTGTGATTGGATTTCTTTCGTTGATTTGATTACAAGAAATGAAAGAGAAAGGAAGGATTATTGTGGAATCTTTAGTCGAACAGGGCAAAAAAACAATCTATTATGAAAATGTATATGTGTTTGGACAAAAATTAAAGTCGCTGCGGAAAAAAAGAAAACTATCAATTAAAGCATTTTCTAAAAAAATTGGCTGGGGCTATTGGTGCGTCGAAAGATGGGAAAAAGGCGATCCCGTTGGACCTAATACGTTAAATATGTTGGCAGAATTTTTCAATGTTAGTCCTGATTATTTATTAAGCGCAAATGAACAACTAACTTTATTCTAGTGATTACAAAAATGGAGGGCGAAAAAATGAAAAATAACTCAATAGTCAAAGACCTTGAAAGAGTCCTTTACTCCACAGATACAAGCAATTTAGAAAAATTCGAAATGATTGAGAAAATCGCTTCACAGTATAAGGAGCTACAGCAAAATTAACTTCGATTTGTCAGGTAATAGCTCACTAAATTGAATATACAGATGGGAGGAAGGTTGGAATATGACACTAGAACACCCAACAGTTACACAGATGCGCAAAAAAGGATACCCTAGCGGGTATGAAGAAGGCGATAAAGAAGAAAAACAACCTTACTTTACAAATAAAAACGGAATGACTTTTGAGCCGACTCATTCTATATTACAAGATTTGTATAAACATATTGAAAAATACAACTCCGTACTAGGAGGGTCAAGGTTTTACGACGATTTAATTGATATTTACGAGACTATAGATTTTGACTTGAAGGAGGATAAAAATGAACGAGCTGAAGAAGAATGAAACAGAAAAAAAGCCGTTTGAGGTCACTGATTTTGGAAGCCTTAATTATGCCTTTAAGAAAATTTCAGAGTTGAAGGGGAAGGAACAGGAGGTTCAAAGCAACGTAGATACCGAGCTTGAAAGGGTAATCACTTGGGGTGAAAGGGAGCTTGCACCGATACGAAATGGTATTAAGCACTTTGAGAGTTTAATAGAAATTTACCATTCTAAGAAACTTGAAGAAAATCCAAAGGAAAATAAAACGATTAGCACGCCATACGGAAAGGCTCGAGCGAGAAAAGTTAAAGAAACGACTGAAGAAACAGATAGAAATGCCATTTTGCAGCATGTGCAAGCATCAGGATTGGATGATTATATTTTACCTAAATTAGCATGGGGAGAGCTTAAAAAATCGCTTAGAATCGCAGAGGTAAACGGTGAGAAAGTCGTCGTCGATGAACTAGGGCAAGTCGTCGAAGGGGTAGCAGTTAAGCCTGAATCTATCAGTTATAGCGTGGAGGTGGAATGAGGTGAAAGGCGAACGATTTGGAAAATGGTTAGTTATAGAAAAGGTTGAGGGTTCCAAACCTATAAAGTGGCTGTGTAGATGCGATTGCGGAAAGGAAAAAGAAGTATCACAAAATAATCTAAAGAGAGGAAAGTCCTCTAGTTGTGGGTGCTTCAGAAAAGAAAAACTCAGAGAATTAAAGTCCGTTCATAATTGTCAGCCTGAAAAGTTATATGGTGTTTGGTTGTCCATGAAACGACGCTGTGATCTTAAATCATCGCCAAGTTATATAAATTATGGCGCAAGAGGAATTAGAGTTGTTGACGAATGGAAAAGCGACTATGCAGTTTTCAGAGATTGGGCTTTTTCCAACGGTTACGAAGAAGGGTTAAGTATAGACAGGATAAATAATGATGGGAATTATTCTCCTGACAATTGTCGATGGGTGGACAGAAGAACCCAAAACCTAAATAAGCGAACTAATAGAAATATCACTATAGATGGGGTAACTAGAACGGTAACTGAATGGTCAGAGCAAAGTGGAATTAATAGAAAAACAATTCAAAGTCGTATTAATTACGGATGGAAAGACGAAGAATTGTTAACTGAAACAGAAGGGATAGGGACGAATGCAACCACCACAAAACGAAATAAATAATCTTAACATTTATCAAAAGTTAGTTGAAGTCAGAAAGAAAGTTCCATATCTACAAAAGTCTAATCAAGGTCATCAATATAAATATGTGGGAAGTTCTGATGTTTTAGGGGCTATTCGAAGCGAATTGGACAAACAAGGATTATTACTTCTTGTAGCTGTGAAAGACCACAAGGTTACTACAAGTGGAGATAGCGCAAAACCTGTATATTTCACCGAACTAGACATCGTTTATACGTGGGTAAATGCTGACAATCCAGAAGAGAGAATAGAACTCCCGTTTTATGCTCAAGGAATTGATAGAGCAGGAGAAAAGGGCGTGGGCAAAGGGTACACGTATTCGGAAAAATTTTTCCTTCTCAAATTCTTTAACATCGCAACCGATGACGTGGACCCAGACGCTTTCCAAGAAAAGCAGCAAGAAAGCAAGCCCTTGGAAAAGCCAAGTGAAAGCCTACTAAACGAAATAAAAACCATTTGGAAAGAGTTAGCGCCGACCTTTGACATTAACAAAAAGCTCCAACAGACATACCAGAAGAATTTAGAACGACTCAGTAAGGAACAGGCAGAGAGCTTTTTACAAACATTAAAAAAACAAAAGGAGAACGCAAATGCTTAATAATTGCACATTTATTGGAAGATTAACACGTGATCCAGAACTCAAATATTTGCCTAGTGGTATGGCCATAGTATCGTTTACCTTGGCGGTTAACCGTTTCAAAAAAGATGAAACTGATTTTCTACAAATTAAAGCATTTAAAAAACAAGCCGAGAATGCAGCCAATTATCTAAATAAAGGCAGCATGTGCGCTGTAGATTGCCGAGTACAAACAGGAAGTTATGAAAAAGATGATGGGCAAAAGGTTTATACTACTGATTTTATCGCTCATCAAGTCGTGTTTTTAGATTCCAAGAATAGTAGCAACAGTAATCAAAGTCAAAA
This sequence comes from Bacillus spongiae, assembly GCF_037120725.1. Taxonomy (NCBI): domain Bacteria; kingdom Bacillati; phylum Bacillota; class Bacilli; order Caryophanales; family Bacillaceae; genus Bacillus; species Bacillus spongiae. The sequence goes on along the minus strand of NZ_JBBAXC010000026.1, from coordinate 10,699 downwards.
ACACGAACCTTTAGTTATAACGGATGAGGACATCCCCTTCTGATATGGATATTAAGTGGGAGCGAATGCTCCCTTTTTTAAAAAGTGAGGTGATTGGGTGCAAGTAGCGCAAGAGAATACATACACAAAGGTGACACATCAAGTGCTTTTGCATCCGGTCCCTTTCAAACAACAACCACAAAAGATAGCAATGGGGCAGATTACAAACGAGCTAAAAGAATACTATCCCCAACCAATGGGAGTAAAAGCGATACTAAATAAATTCGCAGATGGCCACTCTATAATGCTTGCAAATGTGGAATTAAACGAGCATAAGGCATTCCGTTTTATTGCCTCTCGACTATTTGCGATTGATATAGATGATGATAATCAGGTTACTAGTCCAGAAGAAGTCATATTTAAGTTAAAGAATAAGATTGTAGGATTGTTCTATACTTTCTCACACGGAATCAAGGGGAATCGGTACAGATTATTATTTCAACTAGATAGAACAGTCACGGACGAGCTGAAAATGCGGGGAATTATCGAGCAAATTAGTAAGGATTTAATAGACTTGGGCATACCAGCCGACATACAGGCAAAAAATCCGATGCAAATTGTCCGAGGTGGGAAAAGTTGCGTTCTTGTAAACGAAAATAATACTCTGAACACTACCAAGCTACTAGAACGAGTACAAAAAGAGAATTTAAAAAGGCAACAGGAGCTATATGACTCGTTTGAAAAAGACCTACGTCCAGTATCATTTAGCGTGCTAAAAGAAATGGCTCAAAAGGTTGGTTATATCGCTTCTGGAACGGGTGACGGTGAACGGTGGAAACGGATAGTCATTGGTATTCGTCACTATGCTAACTTGGGGCATATAACGGATGATGAAGGGTTCGAGCTGTTTGACATTATATCAGGTGGAGAACAGTCACAAAGGGCTTGGGAAACGCTACGAGCGAACGGACAAGCGACAATCAAAACATTAATATATGAAGCTAAACAAAAGGGGTACAAGGGGAAATACACGTACTACACAGAGAGCGACGACGTAAAGAAAACCTATGAATCTGAAAAAATTAAGGTGAAACGCTATATACCTAAAGAAGTAGCAAAAGAGATCATTGGTAGGAAAAAACGGATTTTAGTAAATTCTCCTACTGGAAGTGGGAAAACAACGTGCTTTCTCGACGCCTTTAAAGACCTTGAGAGCAAGCGAAACCACTTTTATATCTTTGCTACTCCAACGATTGCTTTAACGCTACAGAACGCCACCAAGCATCAATTAATGTGTGTTAAGGGGCAAACGAAGAACCTTTTTAAAGAAGTGAATCAATATATCAAAAGTGGGCGACGGATTTTTATGTCCACCTATGACATGGCTCCGATATTAGTTGAGTTTTTGAGACTCCTAGATGAAAAGATTACTTTCACCTTAGTTGTAGATGAAATGCACAAATTCGTTACCGATTACGATTTAAGCTATAGATATGAAGCTATCAAAAACCTTCATGAAATCAGTTTGCAAGCCACGTCTTTTATAGGGTTGAGTGGCACGATTGACGACATATACAAAAACGAGTTTGAAACAGTCATAGACATTGACAATGGCAACCCACAGTCACCATGTCAGGAATTTGCGGTGTACACGTACGAGAAAAAAGCCGACTCATTACCAGAGTTAGCCCAACTAATTGAGGTCTGGACGAGTCGAAGAAAATTATTAATCTATATTCAGTCAAAAAAGAAAATCGAAATGTTAAAGAAGTTACTCCAGCGCAAAGGTATCAAGGTGCGGGCTATTAATGCCAATAGTAAGAGCAACCCGACCTATAAGCAATTAGTAGATAACGAGACCATTGACGAAGGTGTCCAAGTGGTACTAACTACAAGCGTTATAGCTGACGGAGTTAATATACAAAACGACCTTGAATGGGAAGTCATTGCGGTTTGTAACGATTATTCAAACCTGTTTAACTACTCGTCTATCAAACAAATATCGAACAGGCTTCGGAACACTTACAGACGCTTCTCCATCTTTATGCAGGAGCCTAAGAATAAAGATAAAGAGTCATTTAGATTAGAAAGTGCTTACCAATTTTGGGTGAAAATTGCCACTCAAATTGTAGATGAAATTAATAGCCATCCTTACTTTGAACCGAAATTATTTCGTTCAAGCGTCATTGAGCGAAGATATGGAATTTATCAGAGTGTAGAAGGCTTAAATATAGATACATTGTTTTTAAGGCATGCTGTTTCAAAGGAACAAGAGAGGTACTTTTACGCTTATCGCCTAGCCTTTGTAGGTGCTGTAGAAAAGGCATTGCATACAAAGGCAGAGGAAATTTTAAATATATCGCAAGAAATCAGAAATAAAACGTTAGATCTTACTTATTACCGTGAAATTCTCCAGGAGCTAGATGAAGAAGAGCAAAAAGAGGAAGAAGTGAAGGCGTCCAGCGTAAAAGATGCCTTTACATTAAAAGTATACCAAGCCTTCCAGGAGGACGGCGAGGACAAATTAAACGAGTTTAAACGGGAAGTGTTACCTATACATTATGCGTGTCTCACCAAAATTACTAAAATAGCAGATTATGAAACGTGCCACAAAATAGTAAACAGGGTAGAGCGCCCAGCCGACACGCACAGATTCTACGGAGCAATTAAAAGTTTAGCCGAGGCAAACTATTTAACCGCACTCAATCGCCCAAACAAGACCAAAAAGGTATTAGTAGCATTGCTAAAGCTAAAAGAGTTTATGACTAATGAAGAATATGACGTTCATGTCATTAAAATAGCCAAGAAGACACGCACAAGGAAAGCAGACGTGAAGTCAGTAGAAAAAATGCTGACCACCGAGAGATCGCGCGTCAACACCACACGCTTAAAACGATTTGTAGGCATCATTACACTTGAAACCATTACAAGTAAATTTGATTTACCAATAGAAACGGTTAAGGCAGTTACATTGAAATATAGCCAAGGTAGAGGAAAGACATTTGAAACAGTAATAAAAAGCAGATTTACACATATTGAAGAGCAAAAAAATGGCAGTCAAAACACACTATTTTAACGCTTTTTTTTCAAGGGTAAAAAGGTGACACTTAACCCAAGTATTTGTTTTTAATAAATAAAAGAAAACTAATGGGGTTAAACGTCACCAAGAATCCAGTAATACCAAGGGTTTAAGCCACTTCGAGTGTGCATAAACTGCATTGCAAAAAAGATACCTTCAAAGCGTCATTTTTTGATACAAAATAAGGAGGATTCGGGGGCATGAATTTAGCTGCACAAATGAAGTTTTCAGACGCCGAAATTAAGCAACTCGAAAAGAGTTTGATAATCATATATGACACCAGGGAAAAGGAAAATAAACACGTTACGGATTACTTTGATAAACGTAAAATTCGATATGAAAAGCAGACGATGAAAACGGGTGACTATTCGGCTTATCTGCCTAAAAATCCAGAGTTAGGCATCATGAGGGATATTTACTTAAATGCTGTGATAGAACGCAAGAATAGTGTTAACGAGCTTGTACAGAGCATTAAGAATAGGACAACCTTTGAAAATGAATTGATAAGGGGTTCAAAGAATCCATTTTTACTACTAGTAGAGGATGGGGATGGATACAAACGCATTTTAACAGGGAAATACGTCAGCGATTACAATCAAAAAGCATTGTTAGGGAGCTTAAAGAGTTTTGAGGCTAGATACAATTTTACAACGGTTTTCCTTGATTCGAAGCTAACAGGGAACTATATATATTTTCATTTTCTGTACAGAGCGAAGGAGCTTCTAAAAGGTGGGGTGATTTGATATGCAACTACAATTTGAGGGATACATTGATTTATGTAGAGAGATAGCAATGTTAGAGGATTCACTTCATGCTATGGAGAAAGAAGTTGAGTTCTGGTGGATAGGCGGTAAAGGATTTCAATTAGTTTCCATGAGCAACGCAGCAGAACGAGTTGATAAGTTAAATGAAAAGATAAACGCTTACCAAGAGTTGCTAGGTTTAAAAGTTAGATTGAAGAAAGCATTTGATAAACATTTAAGCAAGTTGACAGGGTTAGAATATAGAGTTGCATATTTGCGATATGTGGAGAAGATGAGTCTAAAAATGATTGCAGATGAACTGGGGTATAATTACGATTACATTAGGCGTGTGAGTAGCAAGATAAACAAGTCACATATAGGTCACAGCGATGTGGAAAAAAACGTTATATAATAGTAGTATGAAAGTTTTACAAAAAATCTATACACTTGACATCATTTGAGCGCTTAGAACATTTCTAGGCGTTTTTCTTTTGGATAAAAATATCAAAATATCTAAAATGTGTTAAATTCTAGTGATATAATAGAATTATAGATAGGAGGAGGACAAGGGGCGACAATCGGATACTGATAGGAATTGTACTAGGAATACTTACTCTCATAGAAAAATACTTAATCAAAAAGCTCCTTACACATCAAAACACTCAATATAATAGTGTTGTAAGTGAAAACACTTGCAAAAATAAAATTAAAAGGAGAAAGATATTATGAAAAAATTTCTTTTAACAATGTTGGTAGCTTTAATGTCTTTAACAGGGGCAGGAGCAGCTTTAGCAAATGATTTGGAAGGTCCTGACGCTAGAATGCCTGATTTTGACGAAAGTATGGATGAAGCATTAACTGTTATAGGCGATTTTGAAGTAATCGTAGTACAAGATTACTACAGCGTATATGTCTATGCACATAATCGTGATAATGATGAAAATATTGGAGAAACTCATATGTATTTACAACGTAAAGTCAATGGAGTATGGAAAGATGTTGATGATTATGGTGGCATTCCTATAGATCCTGATACCAATTGGTTATTTACATTTGACAATATTTCTGTTCAAAATGCTGAAATGCGAGTGAGAGTAAACCTTTGGGACCAAAACGAAAATCATTACGTGTATTTCACACGATAAATGAATGAGCCAACGTGTTTCTAGCACGTTGGTTTTTAAATCGGATATCATCGCAAGGAAAGAACACGTTGAGAATAAGAAGAAATCTTAAGGCATCCTTTCAAGGGTGTTTTTTTATATTTAGAACTGTTAATTGTAAAGGGGTGAATTAGCACATGGAAGAATTAAAGCTTAGTCAACAGCAATTATTGGCGGCTGAAATGATAGCAGCAGGAACAGCACCGAGAACAGAAATAGCGAACATTGTGGGATGTAGTAGAACTACTCTTTATAACTGGATGGAAAAAAATCAGTTGTTTATTACTGAGGTGGACAGGATTAAACAAGAAACAAAAGAATGGGGAATGAATCATATTAAAGCTAATTTTGCCAAAGCCACCATAGACTATTGGAAGTTCATTGAAGATACTGATAACCCTGCCGAGAAAGGGAAAGGGTATAGATACTTTATTGATAGGCAGCTTGGGAAACCTACAGCAAGGCATGAAATCGAAGCACAAGGAGAAGCGTCTGATAGTGCTGATGCTGATGTATTAGATCAAGAGTTTGATGAGGATGAAAAAGAAGAATAGTGTACAAATAGAGTAAACCCTACTTGAACATATTCGTATTCTATTGTATACTGAGTTTATAGCGTACATTATACATGTACAAAAAGTATAGGGGGAATATGGAATGAAATATGGTTATGGTAGGGTATCCTCTTTACAGCAAGATTTAACTACACAATTAAGACAACTTGAGGAAAATGGTTGTGAGGTAATATATAAGGAAAAAGCTTCAGGTAGAAATAAAGATAGCAGGGAAGAATTCAATAAGCTTCTGGAGACTGTGGAGGCAGGGGATACCATTGTTGTTACTAAGCTGGATAGGTTCGCTAGGAGTACACAGGATGCACTAAGTATTATTGATTCGTTAAATAAAAAGGATGTTGCACTTATTGTACTGAATATGGGTGGTGATAAGGTAGACACGTCCACAGCAATAGGAAGGCTAATGATTACCGTCCTTAGTGGTATCGCAGAGTTTGAAGCCGATATGATTAGAGAGAGACAACTAGAAGGCATTGCATTGGCTAAGGAAAGAGGAGTATACAAGGGTAGGCCTAAGAAGTTTGGAGACAAACACAAGGGACTACAACATGCGATGGAGCTATATAAAGACAGAGATAACAATGGTCATACTGTGAAAGATATATGTGATATTACTAAAGTAGGAAGAACGACTTTATATAATGCAATTCGAGAGATAGACGGTCAATAAGTTGGCGGTCTTTTTCTTATGGGGTGGGGGTGTTTCTAATTTGGAACCCGGCGCACCCCATCACATAACCCCAACAATTTTTTATAAAATTTTCAAACTTTCGGGAGGTGGCTATAGTCGAATTCAATACCAAAGAAAACCGTACCACCATGCGGAAGTATTTAATAAAGCTATACGGTAAGGAAAAAGCTAGGGACATCATGATTGATAACCGTGAAAATTTATTCGGTCAAAACTCGTTAGCTTATGCGCTTGGTAAACGCTCATTTCACTTTTTCTGTGAGTATTTTTTACAAGATGTATTTGTCCCAAAGGAAACGAACGAGGCAGCAGAATTAGCACCTGTTCACTATGAAATTTGGAACGTCATGGAAGATATGTTCCTAAAAGATGTATTTGATAAATTCCTTGGTGTGTTGCCTAGGGGTTCAGCTAAATCAACTGTTGCTGACTTTGCTATGACAGTGTGGGTACACTGCTACAGCTACAGTATTTATACCTTGGTTGCCGGTAAAACGGAACTGGATGCGATTCAGTTCACAGCGCAAACTAGAAGTGCTTTTGAGGAAAACCCATATATTATAAATACATTTGGTGTATTAATTGAGCCGAATAATAGGAAATATACGGTTAATAAATTGGAGTTAGAGCTCACCAATGGAACAATGGTACAAGCTATTTCTTCCACATCTTCAATGAGGGGTAAAAAATATACGGCGAAGGGTGTGGGTTATCGTCCAACCTTAGTCATTGCAGATGATTATCAAGGACAGTCCGATATTATTACAGAAGAATCACGAGAAAAGAAATATCGTACCTTTATGCAAGATGTTAAGTATGTAGGTACTCGTTCTATCATACGTGACGGTAAAAAAATTAAGATGGCTACAAAATTTATTGTGCTTGGCACGGTGCTTCATAATGATTGCCTAATGTCTCGACTAATGCGAAACCCTCAATACAAACAGATTGTAAAACGTGGCATTGAACTAGATGACATAGACGAATATTTTAATAAGGGATTGTGGGCAGAGTTCAGGAATATTTTATACGATAAAAGTTTAGATGATCCTGTTGCTTTTGCAGATGAATTTTATTATCAGAATGAAAAAGAAATGAAATTCCCTGTATTGTGGGCTTCTTTCTGGAGTTGTTTGGAGTTAGCCAAAGAATATTATGAAGATCCAATAGGTTTCAAACAAGAATTACAAAATGACGCCTCGTCAATTGGAATGAAGGTATTTCATCAAACTCACACGATACCAAGAGCAAGCATGGATAAGGAAGAATTTGATAAAACGTTCCTGATTTGCGACCCTGCCACTGGAACAACGAGCAAGCACGACCATACAGCGTTATTAGTTGGCTCACGTAAAACCTCCAACGGATTCCGGTATATTCGTGAAGGAAAACTTATAAAAGTAGAATTTGATGATTATATAGAGGAATGCGTGAAGTTATTAAAGAAATATCCTGACATTACCCATGTGTGGATGGAAAAACAGACGTACAATGGGGCCGATGTTCGGGAGTTGCAAAAGCAAATTGCAGAAATTCCGGCACTCGAAGCGAGAAGAATTGAAGTTATTAACGAGCATCAATCTAAAAATAAAGAGAATAAGATTAAAGCCATTGCCGGAAAGGTTAACAATGGTTTTTTTATGTTTGCAAAGGAAGATGAAAAGTTTACTAGTCAGATTCTTAATTACGCTGGCGAAGGTTTTAGCCCTGATGGTGACGATGCTCCAGATGCCACAGCTGAATTTGATAGGTTAGTCGATGAACTGAAAGTAACACGATTTGTAACATTACAAGATAAAAGTAAGATGTTCGGGAGGTGATAACTAATGGAGAATAAACTCCTAAATTTGCTCTATGACGAGTTACGAAAACAAAAGGCAGCCATGCAAAAATACAAAGATTATTACGATGGGAAGCACGTTATATTAAACAATTATACTGAGGTTGATGACCAGGCTAATAATAAACTAGTCTTTAACTTCCCTAAAAAGTTTGTAGTCAATATGACAGGTTATTCTTTTGGCGCTCCTGTTTCCTATATTTCTAGACAAGGAAATGACAGCAGCATAGAAGCAATAGAAACAGCCTTTTTACCGTGGGAGAAATCGCATAATCAGCGACTTTCTAAAGAAGCAGACATATACGGTGAAGCCTACGAAATCAACTATATAAACGAAGATGGAGAGTTTGAGAGTGTGGTAGCTTCTCCTATGGAAATGATTGTGCTGAAAGATGGGGAGAGGGCAAAGGTAGCCTTACACACCTTTAAAAAGATGTTTGATGATACCGAGTATATAGACGTCTACACAGATAAGGAAATACAACACTATAAGCAGAGTCAACAGCGATTCGATAGGATAGGGACAACACCACATATATTTAATCGTTGCCCTGTGAACGTTTTTAAAGCAAACGACGAAGGCGAATGTATTTACAAGGATATTATAAGTTTAATTGATATATATAACGTGATTAATTCCGACCTTGCAAACGAGATAAGCGACCACAGAAACGCCATGTTAAAGGTCATGAGGGCGCAATTTAAAGATGAAGATGTTAAAAAAGTAAAGGAAATGGGAATCATCCAAGTTCCTGATGGTGCCGATGTAGATTGGTTGATTAAAAATATAAATGATACCTTTGTACAAAACATGATTACAAATATTGAAAGAAAGATATATGACATTGTGGACCAGGTGAATTTTAATGAACAATGGGCGAGTAATACGTCTAATGTAGCCTTAAAAAATAAACTCCTAGCCCTTAGTCATCGTTGTAGTCTAAAAGAAGCAAAGTTTGAAAAGGGGATTATGCAACGTGTACGAAACTTTTTTACCTATCTAGAGGTAAGGGAAGGGAAACAATTAGACTATCGAGATATTAAAGTCAAATTCACTCGCAATTTACCATTTGACATTACGAGCATAGCCGATGCGATTAGCAAACTCGAAAACGTGGTGAGTCAAGAAACATTGTTATCACTCCTTCCATTTGTGGAGAATCCGGCATTAGAGATACAAAAATTTAACAAAGAACGAGAAAGCAATCGGATTAATTTAGGGGATGTAATGGGCAATGCTGAAGGATGATATTATTGCCATTCGTGAGGAGTTAGATAAGCAAGTTTTGAAGGATTTTAGCCCTTTATTACTCGCCTATAGGCGTTCTCTGAAAGAGATACAGCAACAAATTAATAATATCCATGCGGAGTATTTAGTAAATGGCGAGTTAATGATTTCAAGGCAGCAACGATACTCGGTATTAAGAGAACTGGAAAGACAACTTGTGGAGGAAATGCAGAAGCTAGGGGGCTTAGAGGTTGAACAAACTACAAATATACTAACTAAGATTTTCGCAGAATCCTATTATCAGACAGCCTATGCAATTGATGTAGGAGTTGCTACAACAGTATCTTTTGCTGTACTTCAACCTGAAATGGTGTTAGCTGTGGTTAATTCTCCGATGCAAGGTGAAATGTTTAGCTCAAGAATTTGGAAAAATAAAGATATATTAGTTAATCGTGTGCTTGAAGAGTTGGAAAAGTCCATGATACAAGGTAAGGATGTTCGTAAAATAGCAAAGGCGATACAAAAAGAGTTTGAGGTTTCAGCCTATGAAGCTAAAAGGCTAGTACAAACAGAAAGCGCAAGGGTGACAAATACAGCGCAAAAATCAATATATGAACAATCAAAAGTAGTTAATCGCGTTTTGCTGGATGCCACTTTGGACGAAAAAACATCGAAATTATGCAGGGGATACGATGGGCAAATTTTTGATGCGAACAGCGATTATCCCGAGCCTCCCTTTCATCCTTTTTGTCGAACGGTAGCTATAGGTATGCCTGATGGATGGACGCCAAAACGGAAACGAGAAAATGTTAAAGGTGAAAATGGGAAGAAAAACATAATAGACTATACCACTTATGACAAGTGGAAAGAATCAAGAAATATCAACGCCTAGAGGCGTTTTTTTAGTACAAAAATACTTGCACTTCTTGGGCTTTTAAGTGTTAGAAGGGCAAAAGGAGATATAAAAAATGAATTTAGAAGAAGTTAAAAAGTTTTTAGAAGAGAACAAAGGAAAAGCAGACGTAAAATCTATTTTGATTGGGTATCTCCAGGGGGATTTAACCGTTGAAGAGGCGCAAAAAATGGTATCAGAAAGCACTACATTAAAGAGTTTAGTGGACTCGGAGAAAGATAAACACTTTGCAAAATCGCTTGATACATGGAAATCTAACAACCTTCAAGGGGAAATTGATAAGGAAATCAAGAAGCGTTTCCCTGAAAAGGATGAAAAAGACGTTGAATTAGAGAAAATTAAAGCGCAACTAGAGAAAATGGAATCCGAAAAGAAACGTGAAGAGTTACGCAATGAAGCTATTAAAGTAGCAAATGAAAAGAAGCTGCCACTTGATTTAGTTGACTTTATGTTAGGTGAAAATCAAGAAACAACAAATACTAATCTAG